>JAZSGG010000077.1:0-13094 GCA_045532595.1 Oscillospiraceae bacterium
ACGGTTCTGTAACCGTTCTTTGCGCAAAGGGGGGCGTTGAGCCTCAGTCTGAGACCGTTTGGCGTCAGGCTGATAAGTATCGTGTACCCAGAATGGCTTACATCAACAAGATGGACATCATGGGTGCAGACTTCTACAACGTGCTCGACATGATGCACGATCGTCTGAAGTGTAATGCTGTTCCGATTCAGCTGCCTATCGGTTCCGAGGATACCTTCAAGGGTATTATCGACCTGATCGAGATGAAGGCTGACGTTTATTATGATGACCTGGGCAAGGACATGCGTGTTGAGGAGATCCCCGCAGACATGCTTGAAAAGGCTCAGGAGTACAGACGTAACCTCCTCGAGAAGGTTGCTGAGCTGGACGATGAGCTGATGGAGAGATACTTTGAGACCGAAGGTGAGGACTTCACCGTTGAGGAGATCAAGGCTGCCATCAGAAAGGGTACCATTGAGAACAAGTTCGTTCCCGTTGTATGTGGTACTTCCTATAGAAACAAGGGTGTACAGAAGCTGCTCGACGCAGTTATCGACTTCATGCCCTCTCCTCTCGATATCCCCGCTATCAAGGGCGTTGTTCCGGATACAGGCGAGGAAGTTGAGAGAAAGGCAGGCGATAATGAGCCCTTCTCCGCTCTTGCATTCAAGATCGCTACTGACCCCTTCGTTGGTAAGCTCTGCTTCTTCAGAGTTTACTCCGGCGTAGTTGAGGCTGGTGCTACCGTTCTCAACGCTACAAAGGACAAGAACGAGCGTATGGGCCGTATCCTTCAGATGCACGCTAACTCCAGACAGGATATTGATTGCTGCTTCTGCGGCGATATCGCTGCTGCTGTTGGTCTGAAGAATACAACTACAGGTGATACTCTCTGTGATGAGAACAACCCTGTAATTCTCGAGTCCATGGAATTCCCCGAGCCCGTTATTTCGCTCGCTATCGAGCCTAAGACAAAGGCAGGTCAGGAAAAGATGGCTCTCGCACTTGCAAAGCTTGCTGAAGAGGATCCTACCTTCAGAACCTACACAGATCAGGAAACAGGCCAGACAATCATCTCCGGTATGGGTGAGCTTCACCTGGAGATTATCGTTGACCGTCTGCTCCGTGAGTTCAAGGTTGAGGCTAACGTAGGTGCTCCTCAGGTTGCTTATAAGGAGACTATCGTAGGCAACGCTGACGTTGATATGAAGTATGCACGTCAGTCCGGTGGTAAGGGTCAGTATGGTCACGTTAAGATCAAGGTTGAGCCTAACGAGTCCGGTAAGGGCTACGAGTTCATCAATGCCGTTGTCGGCGGTGCTATTCCCAAGGAATACATTCCCGCTGTTGACAAGGGTATTCAGGGCGCTCTCAATGCCGGTGTTCTCGCAGGTTACCCCGTTGTTGACGTTAAGGTAGAGCTGTACGACGGTTCTTACCACGAGGTTGACTCCTCCGAAATGGCATTCCAGATCGCCGGCTCTATGGCTATCAAGGAAGCTCTCAAGAAGGCTAAGTCTGTAATCCTCGAGCCTATCATGCGTGTTGACGTTGTAGTTCCCGAGGACTACATCGGTAACGTTATCGGTGACCTCAACTCCCGCCGTGGTCAGATCCAGAATCAGGAGACTGCAAACGGTACAGTTCAGATTACTTCCGCTGTTCCGCTTTCCGAGATGTTCGGCTACTCCAACGATCTGCGTTCCAAGACACAGGGTCGTGGTAACTATGTAATGCAGCCCAGCCACTACATCGAGGTTCCCAAGTCCATTGCGGAAGGCATCATGAGCAAGCGTGCTAAGGACTAATAATCCTGCGCTGCATAATACTGTCACTTTTTTCTGAAAAACACTTGATTTTTTCGAGAAATGATGGTACAATATAATCATTAAACTATAGCTATCCCCCTTTTATTAGGGGGAAGCTGAAATTTCACCTTTAAGGAGGATAAAACCAATGGCAAAGGAAAAGTATAATTCCACGAAGCCCCACGTTAACATTGGTACAATCGGCCACGTTGACCACGGCAAGACAACAACAACAGCTGCTATCACAAAGTATCTCGCTATGCTCGGTAAGGCTAAGTTCGAGGCATATGATATGATCGATAAGGCTCCCGAGGAGAGAGAGCGTGGTATCACAATCAACACTGCTCACGTTGAGTACGAGACAGAGGCTCGCCACTATGCTCACGTTGACTGCCCCGGACATGCTGACTACATCAAGAACATGATCACCGGTGCTGCTCAGATGGACGGCGCTATCCTCGTAGTTGCTGGTACTGATGGCCCTATGGCTCAGACCAAGGAGCACATCCTGCTTGCTCGTCAGGTAGGCGTTCCTGCTATCGTTGTATTCATGAACAAGTGCGATGACGTTGATGACGAAGAGCTGCTCGAGCTCGTAGAGATGGACATCCGTGATGTTCTGTCCGCTAACGAGTTCCCCGGCGACGACATCCCCGTAATCCGTGGTTCTGCTAAGGTTGCTCTGGATTGCGAATCCAAAGAACCTAACGCTCCCGAGTATGCTTGCATCAAGGAGCTGATGGACGCTGTTGACGCTTACATCCCTGCTCCTGAGCGTTCTGAGAACCTGCCCTTCCTGATGCCCGTAGAGGATACAATGACCATCACAGGTCGTGGTACTGTTGCTACAGGCCGTGTAGAGCGTGGTATCGTTAAGGTTAACGACACAGTTGAGATCACAGGTCTCGTTGACGAGCCCAAGTCCACTGTAGTTACAGGTCTCGAGATGTTCAGAAAGACTCTGGACGAGGCTGTTGCTGGTTACAACATCGGTGCTCTGCTCCGTGGTGTTACACGTCAGGATATCGAGCGTGGTCAGGTACTCTGCAAGCCCGGTTCCATTCACCCCCACACCAAGTTCAAGGGCCAGGTTTACGTTCTCAAGAAGGAAGAGGGCGGCCGTCATACTCCTTTCGTTTCCAACTATCGTCCTCAGTTCTTCTTCAGAACAACAGACGTTACAGGCGTAATCACACTGCCTGCTGATAAGGAAATGTGCATGCCTGGCGATAACGTTGTAATGGACGTTGAGCTGATCACTCCTATCGCTATCGAAGAGGGTCTGCGTTTCGCTATCCGTGAGGGTGGTAGAACAGTAGGTTCCGGCGTTGTTACTGCTATCAACGAGTAATTCTTAGCGAATAACGAGTAACTTATAAACATAGCCGCTCCGAGTAATCGGAGCGGTTTTTGTGTCTCTTGCCAAATCCCCGAAAAAGTGCTACAATAAACATATCCCACCGAAAGGAGCGCCGCCATGCAGATACCACAGAACATCCTATACATCATCTCCCGCCTTGAAGAGGCAGGATATGAGGCATATATCGTCGGCGGCTGTGTGCGTGATGGACTCATGGGCGCTCAGCCACATGATTTTGATATTACCACATCGGCTCTGCCTACGGAGACAGAGAAGGTGTTTTCTGACCTGAAGGTCATTGAAACGGGAATAAAGCACGGTACTGTCACGGTGCTTTATGAGAGTGAGCCTATCGAGATCACCACCTACCGCATCGACGGAGATTACGCTGACGGCAGGCATCCTGACGAGGTCAAATTTACACGCTCGCTCGCTGAGGATGTGGCTCGCCGTGACTTTACTATGAACGGAATCGCTTATAGTCCCGAGAGAGGACTTTTCGACCTGTATGACGGCGCTGAGGATATCCGCAGGGGCATCATCCGTTGCATCGGAGACCCTGACAAACGTTTCGGCGAGGACGCACTTCGCATCCTGCGTGCATTAAGATTCTCTGCCGTGCTGGGATTTGCGATTGAGGAGAATACTGCCGCATCGCTGAGACGAAACAAGTCGTTGCTGAGCCGTGTCTCTGCTGAGCGCATTTTCGTTGAGCTTCAGAAGCTGCTTTGTGGCAGAAATGCAGGTGCAGTGTTGCGAGAGTTTGCGGAAATATTTGCTGAGATAATCCCTGAGCTGGCACCCTGCATCGGCTATGAGCAGCACAGCAGATATCATGCATTTACGCTGTATGAGCATCTGGTGCGGGCGGTTGAGGCTTGTCCACCCGATGGGGGATTGAGACTTGCAATGCTGCTGCATGATGTAGGAAAGCCGCTTACGCAGTCTGAGGACGCAGGCGGCGAGTGGCATTTTTATGGTCACGCAGAGGAAAGCGCAAGGCTTGCAGAGGAGATACTCAGGAGGCTGAAGACGTCCAATGCGCTGAGAGAAAGGGTCTGCACCATTATCAGATATCATGGATTTGTTCCTGAAAAGACAGAGAAATTCATCCGCCGCAGACTCTCAAAGCACGGACTTGAACTGTTTCGTGACATCATGCTTGCCCACATTGCGGACGATAGTGCAAAGCAGGAGTTCGCAAAGGAGCGTATCCCTGACTGGCTGGAGATAATCCGCCTTGCAGAGGAGATAAACGAACGTCAGCCGTGCCTAAGGATAAAGGATCTCGCCATCGGCGGAAAGGATCTGGCAGAGCTTGTGACTCCTTCTCCGAAAACGGGAGAAACACTGAAGTTTCTTCTTGACGGGGTGATAGAGGGCAGTTTCCCGAACGAGCGTGAGGAGCTTCTGCGCCAGGCTGAATGTTTTCTGAAAAATTGCGAATAATAGCCTTTACAGGCGGAAAATATCTTGCAGAAAACCAAATATTGTGATATACTTATAGAGTTGACAATCTATGTGTAGGAGAACTGAACGATGGCAATGGATATAGGAATAGATCTTGGCACCGCCAATATCATCATCACTGTTAATGGCAAGGGTATAGTGCTGAACGAGCCGTCAGTGGTGGCTTATGACAGAAAAAAGAAAGAGGTCGTGGCGGTAGGTACCGAGGCGTATAAGATGATAGGCAGAACGCCTGAGTATATCGTGGCTGTGCGCCCGCTGAAGGATGGCGTTATCTCGGATAATGACATGACAGAGGCTATGGTCAAGGAGTTTATCCGCATGGTGAACAATGGCTTCATGATGAAGCCCCGTGTGGTTCTGTGCGTGCCTTCTTCTGTTACCGATGTGGAGCGCAGGGCAGTTATCGAGGCTGCTGTATCGGCAGGCGCAAGAAAGGTGTACCTTATCGAAGAGCCTATTGCAGCGCTTATTGGCGCAGGAATCGATATATCCAAGCCTAACGGCACTATGGTCGTGGATATCGGCGGTGGTACTGCGGATGTAGCGATTGTTTCCTTCAACGGTATAGTTGCAAGCCGTTCCGTTAAGATGGCGGGAAGCAAGTTTGACGCAGCTATCATCCGTCACATTACCCAGAAGTACAAGATACTTATTGGAGAAAAAACTGCGGAAAAGGCAAAGATTGAGATAGCTAACGTGTTTAATCCGGATGGCAGCAAGAAAATGATCGTCCGTGGCAGACACCTGCTGAGAGGTCTCCCCGAGAGCGTAGAGATCACTGATATTGATATAGATGAGGCTATCCACGAGAACGCAATGGAGATCGTTAATCAGGTGAAGCTTACGCTGGAATCTGCTCCCCCTGAGCTGGTGGGAGATATTCTCAGCAACGGTATCACGCTGACCGGCGGCGGAGCGCTGCTGGGCGGTCTTGCGGAGCTGATTTCCGCTAACGTAGGTGCGCCCTGCTTCATCGCAGACGAGCCTATCGAGTGCGTTGCACGAGGCGTTGAGGCGGCCTTCAAAATGTCCGGTGAGCTGCTGGATGGTTTTGAACAGGTACAGCTTTACGGATTCAGATAAAATATTTTTACCTGTCAGGAGTTTTTCTGGCAGGTTTTTGTTTTTAATGCAAATTTTTGTCAGAAAACACTTGTCAGCACTTGATTTTTCCTGAAGAGTGTGATAAAATATTAATATGTATAAGTGTACGGACATTTAATGTAAACGTTTTTATGTATATTATTACGGAAGGGGGAGTTGGTGTTGATCGACAACTGCCTTATGATCGGCTTCTGCTGTACCACAATGCAGAAGGAGCCTATAAAACCCGTTGTGGATAATCTGGTTGAAGAGGTAGCTGGCAGAGAGAACTATCGCATGCTGGTCTACCACTGCTTTGAGAATCTGTGGTATGATACTCCGTCCAACAGGGGCGCTGCGACGATCTTCAATATGATAAACTACGATATGCTGGATGTTATGATAATCATGCAGTGTAACGAGTATCAGAAGGATCTGTTTACAACTATCGCAAAGCGCTGCAGAGAGCATAATGTTCCTGTTATCGTTATCGATGAGAAGTATGACGACTGCTTCTGTGTTTCCTTCGGCTACGGCGACGCATTCGGTCAGATAGTTGAACATGTTATTACAGAGCATAATTGTCGTGATATTATTCACATGGCTGGTCAGAGAAACAATGATTTCTCTCAGACCAGAATTGACAGCTGCCGTGAAGTAATGGCAAAGCATGGTCTTACTCTGCGTGATGAGGATGTGCTGTACGGTGAGTTCTGGGACGCTCCCACCTATGCTGCAATGGATGAGTTCTATGCAAGCGGCAGGAAGCTTCCTGATGCGTTTATATGTGCTAATGATTCAATGGCTATGGCGGTATGTCTGAAGCTCAACGAAAAGGGATATCGTGTTCCTAAGGATGTTATAGTTACAGGTTTTGACGGCGTGGAGATAGAGAAATATCACGATCCTCGTCTGTGTACAGCTACCCGTGATAATAAACTGCTTGCAGCAGCGGTTATCAAGCTTGTCGAAAAGATCGCTGCCGATCCTTCGCTGGCACCGCATGATGTGATCCTGGATTACACTCCCGTATTTTCCGAGAGCTGCGGCTGTACAGATCCGAATGCTGTCGGCAACAGCCAGGCGCTTGCCCAGTATGTGCGCAACTTCACATATACGATGGTATATTACGAGGATCAGATGAGCGACATGTGCAACTGCGTTTCCGCAGATCCAACACTGGATAATGCCCGTGAGGTTCTGAGAAAGTACAGCTTCTGGGGTACTCACATCTGTATCACTGAGGATTATTATCGTTATTTCTCCGAGGACTTTGATTCAGCCGAGAAAAACAACAGCAATACGGCTCTTTACCCTGAGAAGATGCACATCCTTGTGGACTGTTCCGATGACAGAGATCAGGAGGGCGTGACATTCCCGACCTCAGAGGTACTGCCCGATCTGCTCTCTCATTTTGACGGCAAGCATACTCTGACTGTTATTCCGTTCCATTCGCTTGATAAGGTGATTGGTTACTATACTCTCGGCTATCTGTCTTACGATATGTGCAAGGATCAGATGCTTGCCTATACCATGATGGCAAATCAGTGCCTTGAAACTATCCACACCCATGAACATATGCGTTTCCTTAACAGAAAGCTGGAGTTCATGTTTACTCACGATCATCTTACTAAGATCTATAATCGCTATGGCTTCTATAAGAACTTCCGTGAGGATTTCGCACAGCTTGCTGCGGAGAACAAGGATGTTTTCATCGTTTCCATTGACTTGAACGATATGAAGACCATCAACGATACATATGGTCACAGTGCGGGTGATGAGGCTCTGCGCATCACGGCGAATGCTCTTACAGGCGCCGCTGAGAAGGATGATACAGAGATAATCTGCTCACGCTTCGGCGGTGACGAGTTCGTTGTAGCGAGAATATGCACGGGCGACGCAAGAGAGCGCTCTGAACGTTATCGCATGAACTTTGACAGTGTTCTGGCAGGTCTGAATGCGGCTTCGGGTAATCCGTACACCGTGGCTGTCAGCATCGGCGTATATTGTGCTTCGCTTAATGCGGTGGATACTATCGACGAGCTTATCGAGCTTGCTGACAGGCTGATGTATAACGATAAATCCCGTCACAAGCGCAGACCTAAGAATGTGAAATAAGAAGAAGCAAATGGAGAAGCGCAGCTTTATTTCAAAAGCGGGCGAGTTTATTGCCGAGTGCATTCCTGAGTTTATAGGTAATTTCTTTGCATCGCTATTTTCATAAAATATGCGTGTGGCGAAGCTACACAAGTCAGCGGAGCTGACAGCTGTAAAGCAACGGCATATTTTTCAAGGCTTGCTAAGCCGTCCAGATCTTTGATTTGGAAAACGGCGTGTAGTTCTTATAATCGAGCATCCCCTTTGTAAAAAGGGGATGAATTTTTAGAAAAAATACCAACCTTTTTCGATTTTCCGCCACTATATTACCGAAACGTTTCATAAAGCGAGGAAAAAGTGATGAATAAGACTGATGCGGACAGACTGATCTCGGGATATGTGCGCAAGCTTTTCGGCTTTGCAAGGCAGAGATTATCAGACATAGCGGAAGCGGAGGAATTTGCTGCAGAGCTTACTCTGACGGTGTACGAAGCTTTGCTGAAGGCGCAGGATATTGCAAATCCCGACGGCTATGTGTGGAGAGTCGCAAAGAACTGTTATGCACGGTATATCGGCGGCAGAAAGCAGTTTACTGCAGTGGACGGCATAGAGTACCTTCCCGACAGCCGTGATTTCACACAGGAGCTTCAGGACAGCGAGAGCTACGGAATACTCCGCCGTGAGATAACCTATCTCGGAAAGACACAGCGTGAGATCATCGTTCTTCACTATTTCCACGACAAGAAGGTGCGGGAGATAGCAGAGATGCTCTCTATCCCCGAGAACACGGTGAAGTGGCATTTAGCCTGCTCACGAAAGGAGCTAAAGGACGGTATGGATAAGGTAAGAACAACAGGAACGCTCGGCACACAGCCGATAAGATTCATCAATATGGGACACGGCGGAACGCCGGGAGAAAAGGGAGATACAGCGAACTTCCTTGCAAAGAACATAACGCAGAACATTGCTTATGCGGCATATCATCAGCCGAGGAACATCAACGAGATAGCAGAGGAGCTTGGCATCAATCCGATCTTCGTTGAGGACGAGGTGGCAGTTTTAGAGGAATACGGCTTCATGGATAAGCTGCCGAACGGCAGATATCGCACGAATATTCAGATATGCATCCCGAACAGGGAGCGCAAGGAGATATCCAGGAATGCTTTGGAAAAGTACATCCCCATGTTTGTGGAGAAGTATTTTATTCCTGCGCTTGAGAGTATCACGGAGATTCCCGAGTGGCTGAATGTACCCGACAACGATCTCAATGTATACAAGTGGAGCCTGATAGTGCCTATGGCGGCAAAGCTTGTTACTGCTGATTATAATGAGTACGATGATGGCGGCTTCAGCGTAAAACGTCCCGATGGCGGTGATTACATTGCCTTTGCAACTCTGGATGTGCGGGATGAGTTGAGTTCTGAGGAAAGGGCAGCAAGCGATGATATGTGGAAGTATTACGGTTCCTGCGGCCCGATGTGGAGAAACGATATCACAGATAACAAGTGGTGGAAGAGCTGGCAGTTCAACAGCTACTGGTCGGACAGAAAGCTGGACTGGCATGACTGCTGGGAGTTTGATTTTGATAAGCTGTATTTCTTCACAAGGGGAGAGCTTCCTGATACCGTTGCAAATATCGAAAGCTATCAGCGGCTGCTTGACAAGGGATATCTTCTGAAAGGTGATGAGGGCTACAAGCTTAACATCATCACCTGCGGCAGTGAAAAGCAGTGGTGGGAGCATATACCTGCTGTCCCTGAGGATATCAGACCGCTGTGTGAGGAGTGTGCTGCGGAGATCACAAGGGCGGAGCTTATCGGTCAGCCCGAGCATATGCACGCACAGATAAAGTTCCTGAACAGGAATGCGGCGACAAGCTGTCACACAAGGATGATGAAATACCTTGTTGATAACGGCGTGCTGAAAGAACCAACCCCTGAGCAGAAAAAGGGTCTTTGTACGATACTTTTCTTAGGTGAATAACAATAAACCTCCGAAATTTGTTTTCGGAGGTTTTAAATTATGCCTGTTTTCTGAGCTTCGCCTTCTTGATGACCTTTTGCCTTGAGAACTCCTCTCGCTCCTTTTCCTCAAGGGCGTTGGTGATGAACTTAACCATGTTCTCAAACTTTGGTATCATGATATTCTTCAGGGCGTTTGCACGCTTCTGGGTCTTTTTGATGGCAATGGCAAGGCGATAGATGCTGTTTTCTATCTCCGCAAGCTTTACAGTGATATCCTTCGCCTTATTAAAGCTGATATACGCCGTATCAAAGCTGGAATTGGTCTGATACATGCTGTAGGAGATATCCCGCTGCTGCTCGGCTGCTGTGAGCTTTGGCAGCTCCACGCCCATTACGCTGCGTGTGCTGAGCGCTAACGTATCATCAACAGGGAATGTGTTAGCGATATCACTTACCACGCCCATCGAGATATTGGCTCTCTGCAGGGCGGTGTAGGCTTCGGTGTAGGTCTTGTCGATGCTGTCACGCAGCTCCTTGGCCTCGTCTGTGAGCTGTACCATCTCACGGATGAGGATGTTTCGCTTCCTGTCCATAAGCTCATAACCCATCCGTGCCTGTCGCAGGGAGCGCTTTGCTTTTATCAGATTACCCTTGGTAGGGAAGATTTGTTCTGCCAGAACTATCGCTCCTTTCGGATGAAGTGTGCCTTATGCTTCGGCCTTTTTTGTAAATCTTTCTGCACGGGCAGGATCGTACTTTTCTGCCAGCAGCTTGTCGTCGATTCGGTCAAGCTCGGACTTCGGGAGCGTACAGAGAAGATCCCAGCCCAACTCCAGAGTTTCCTCCATGGAACGGTTCTCATCGAAGCCCTGATCCAGGAAGTTATCCTCAAACAGCCTGCCAAACGCCATGTATGCACGGTCGTTCTCGGAAAGCTCCTCCTCGCCGATTACGGAAGCGAGGGAACGTGCGTCCTGCACCTTTGCATAGGCGGCGAAAAGCTGGTTTGCCACGGCGGAGTGATCGGCTCTTGTGTAGCCTTCGCCGATGCCGTCTTTCATGAGTCTTGACAGTGACAGCAGCACGGAAAGACCCGGATATACGCCACGCTGATCCAGCTCACGGTCGAATACTATCTGACCCTCGGTGATGTATGCGGTGAGGTCAGGAATGGGGTGAGTGATATCGTCGTTCGGCATAGTGAGTATCGGGATCTGGGTAACTGAGCCTGTACTGCCCTCAACGACGCCTGCTCTCTCGTAAAGAGCTGCAAGGTTGGAGTAAAGGTAGCCCGGGTAACCCTTTCTGCCGGGGATCTCGCCCTTAGAGGAGGAGAACTCACGCAGAGCCTCAGCGTAGGAGGTCATATCCGTCATGATTACGAGGATATGCATATTCTTCTCATAGGCGAGGTATTCTGCCGCTGTGAGTGCGCACATGGGAGTCAGGATACGCTCAATAATGGGGTCGTTGGAAAGGTTCAGGAACATTGCAACACGCTCGATAGCGCCTGTTTCCTCAAAGGAGCGGCGAAAGTATTCCGCAACGTCGTTCTGAACGCCCATCGCAGCGAATACCACTGCGAAATCCGCACCGCTCTCATCTGCGATCTTCGCCTGCTTTACGATCTGCACAGCGAGCTTGTTGTGGGAAAGACCCGAGCCTGAGAATATAGGCAGCTTCTGTCCTCTGATGAGAGTCATCAGGGCGTCGATAGAGGAAATTCCTGTGTGGATATAGTTTCTTGGATACTGACGGGCAACAGGATTCAGTGCCTGACCGTTTACATCGCCCATCTTTTCGGGGAATACGGGACCCATGCCGTCGATAGGTCTGCCTGCGCCGTTGAACACACGTCCCAGCATTTCGGGAGCGAGAGGGATCTCCAGCGGCTTTCCCGAGAATATCGTGCGGGTGTTGTTGAGGGAGATACCGTTCGTTCCCTCGAACACCTGCAGGATAACACGGTCGCCCTGCATCTCAACTACTCTGCCTATGCGCTCGGAGCCGTCGTCCAGACGTATTGAAGCGATCTCGTCGAAGGAGACGCCTGATACGCCTTCCAGGGCAACGAGAGGGCCGTTTATATCTTTAAGCCCCAGGTATTGTAAGCTCATATTTCATTCTCCTTTGCCGTCAGACGGAAAGCGAACGGAAGGCTTCGTCCATCTTGGCGAAGTAATCCTCGAACATTTCGGGTCTGTCATTGGGGATATCATATTTGATCTTTATAAGCTTCTCAAAGAAGCCGAGTGCGGTTATCTCGCTTATCGGAACGCCGCTCTTTACCGCTACCATCGCATGAGTGTAGAGCTTCAGAATAGCCTTCATCATAAGCAGCTGCTTTTCAAGGGGAACATAGGTGTCGTCCTTGTGGTATGCATTCTGCTGCAGGAAGCCTACTCTTACAAGACGTGCGGTCTCGATGGTGAGCTTCTGATCGTCGGGAAGAACATCGGCGCCGATGAGCTTGACTATCTCCATCAGTTTGTTTTCTTCCTGAAGGATGTTGGATATCTCACGGCGGCATCTCATGAAATCCTCGCCTACATTTTCGGCGTAGAAGCGGGAAAGATCGTCGATGTATTCGCTGTAGCTGTTGTTCCAGTCGATAGCGGGGTAGTGTCTTGCATAGGCAAGGGACTTATCCAGCGCCCAGAAGCAGCGCACGAAGCGCTTTGTGTTCTGTGTTACAGGCTCGGAGAAGTCAGAACCCTGCGGTGATACGGCACCGATAATGGTGACGCTGCCTTCCTTGCCGCAGAGGGTCTCGGTGTAGCCTGCACGCTCGTAGAAGTCGGAAAGGCGTGAGGGAAGATATGCAGGGAAGCCCTCCTCTGCAGGCATCTCCTCAAGTCTGCCTGAGATCTCACGCAGAGCCTCTGCCCAGCGTGAAGTGGAATCCGCCATTATAGCGATGTGATAACCCATATCACGGTAATATTCCGCAAGGGTGATTCCTGTATAGATAGACGCCTCTCGTGCCGCTACGGGCATATTGGAGGTGTTTGCGATAAGCACTGTTCTGTCTGTCAGCGGTCTGCCTGATTTCGGGTCGATAAGCTCAGAGAACTCTTCCAGTACCTGAGTCATTTCGTTGCCACGCTCACCGCAGCCGATGTATACGATGATATCTGCGTCGCACCATTTAGCGAGCTGATGCTGTGTCATAGTTTTACCTGTACCGAAACCACCCGGAATCGCCGCAGTACCACCCTTAGAAATAGGGAAGAGAGTGTCGATGATTCGCTGACCTGTGATAAGAGGAACAGAAGCTGTGAGTCTTTCTTTTACAGGACGAGGTGTACGGATAGGCCATTTCTGACAAAG
>JAZSGG010000003.1:0-14763 GCA_045532595.1 Oscillospiraceae bacterium
GTTCAATTTTCAAGGAGCTTGTTTATCTCGTCGCCATGTCAAGCAAGACATCCTTCCGAGATACCCTTACGGGTGGAGGCGCCACCCAGATTTGAACTGGGGATCAGGGTGTTGCAGACCCATGCCTTACCACTTGGCTATAGCGCCGAATTGGAGCGGATTACGAGGCTCGAACTCGCTACCTCCACCTTGGCAAGGTGGCGCTCTACCAGATGAGCTAAATCCGCATATGGTGCCTCCGGTCGGAATCGAACCAACGACACGAGGATTTTCAGTCCTCTGCTCTACCAACTGAGCTACAGAGGCACAACCGCTTGATAAAAGCGATTGGCGACCCGGATGGGACTCGAACCCACGACCTCCGCCGTGACAGGGCGGCGTTCTAACCAACTGAACTACCGGGCCATATTGGTGGGAGTTACAGGGCTCGAACCTGTGACCCTCTGCTTGTAAGGCAGATGCTCTCCCAGCTGAGCTAAACTCCCATCTAGTCTTCATCGAGGAGGTTTTCGTTTGTGTCTCTCTCGCTGACGACTATTATATTATACACATTTGCAATCGTTTTGTCAAGCGTTTTTTTAAAAAATTTTAAAAATTTTTTTATTTGAGCAGATTTAACATCTCATCCGTTGAAAACTCGTACTTCTTATTGCAAAAGTGACAACAAACTTCGGTTTTCTGCTGCTCCTTGGCAAGCTTTTCTATCTCTTCCCTGCCCATGCTGATGAGAACACGCTCAGTTCTTTCACGGGAACAATCGCAATGATACACCGCATCCCAGCTATCAAGGATATCCGCTCCGAGACCCTCCAGTGCCATCATTGCATATTCCTCCGGCTGCATTCCCTTTTCAAGCATTGCGGTGATGGATTCCATGGTGGTGAGATTTCTCTCGATAACATCCACTGCCTTGTCCATTACGGGAGGCACCAGCTGCACCATATATCCGCCCGCAGCCTTTACGGTGGCGTCGTCATTGAACACGATGCCGAGGGCGCACACGGTGGGTATCTGCTCGCTTATAGAATAGTATGCCGTGATATCCTCCGCAATATTCCCCGAAACCAGAGGGATCTGTCCCACATAAGGCTCCTTCAGACCCATATCCTTTACAACGGTGAGGAATCCGTCGCCGCCTACGCAGCCCTTTACATCAAGACCGCCGTCCGCTCTGAGCGGGAGCTGCACCTGATTCTCACCTGCGCAGCACTTCACGTTGCCCCAGTTATCTGCGACTACCATCAGAGTGCCTGCAGGGCCGCCGCCGTTCACTCTTAATGTAAGAGTATCGCCGTCGCTCTTGAGCATTGCGCCCATGATGGAGCCTGCCGTTACCATTCTGCCGAGGGCCGCCGTAACCACGGGAGTACACTCATGCAGTCTCTGCAGCTCTCTCACCATATCGGTGGAATCTATAGCTGAGCATAATACGCTTCCATCCTCGGAAAGCGTTCTGACTATCTTACCCATTTCACATCTCCATTATATGTTGTTTTTTCTTTTGTGTGAACACCATATTATAATAGCACACTTTCATTTTAATTGCAAGACTTATGGTATTGAAATCTGCTTGCTCATTACATAACATTCATCCAGACCATTGATCTTAGTACTATATAATATAGCAAAGCCAAATATCTCATACATTTCCTTATGGCTTACAGTGCAAAGATACACTTTCTCAGTGTTGTTCGCCAATGCAGCACAGAGCAAAAACTCCACCATTGCCTTCGCTATACCCTTGTTTCTATACCTTTCATCGACAAAAAGGAAATCAAGCCACGGTGAATAGTCAGCTTCTTCAATACAGCTTTCCTTTACCAATGCGGCAAATCCAATTATCTTTTCGCCGTCATAGGCTGCCACTATCTTTTCATCACCGTCAAACTCACTATCTTCTAAACAATCAGCAAAATATGAACCCGTTCCCTGCCATGAGCAGCCTCTGGCATATCTTATGAGTGCCGCCAGCTCACCCGTTCTTTCAGCATGATTTATCTGCCGTATCTCCATTCAGTCTCCTATCCCTCATGCTCTGCGCTGAGCTGTCCGCAGGCGGCTTTCAGATCCGCACCGAACTCCCTGCGCATGGTAACGCCGATCTTGTTCTTCTTCAGCACATCATAGAAATCCATGATGCGCTCCCTGCTGCTTTTCTCAAAGCTGTCCGCCTCGGTGGGATTATACGGAATGATATTCACATAGAAATTCCGCTCCCCGATAAGCTCCGCCAGCTGCTGCGCACACTCGGGAGTATCGTTCACGCCCGAAAGCATGATATACTCCATCGTCACACGCCTGTTTGCCTTGTGCGAGAAATGCTCTGCCGCCTTTATCAGCTCCGCCAGAGGATAACGGCGGTTTATCGGCATGAGCGTGTTCCTGAGTTCATCCGTGGGAGCATGCAGACTTATCGCCAGATTACAGGGATGCGGAAGCTCCGCATAGCGGTATATCTTAGGCACCAGTCCGCAGGTGGAGACCGTTATGTGGCTCTCCCCCACCGCAAGGCCCTTGCCCGCCGTGACGATATCGCAGAACTCCGCCACGTTATCGAAATTATCAAACGGCTCGCCGATGCCCATTACCGAGATGCCCGTCACCTTCACGCCAAAACGCTGCTGAATCGCCAGCACCTGACCCACGATCTCCTCAGGCAGAAGATCACGCCTGCACTTCAGCCGTCCGCTCTGACAGAATGCGCAGCCCATCGCACACCCCACCTGCGTTGAAACGCACACGCAGCTTCCGAAGCTCTGCCGCATAAGCACCGTTTCCACGAACTCGCCGTCGGAAAGTCTCAGCAGCAGCTTTGCCGCATCCTCGCCGTCATGCGCTTCGACTATCTCGGGCAGAGAAAAAGAAAAGTCCTGCTTCAGCCTTTCCGTCACACGGGCGGAAAAGCCGAGTTCGGAAAACTCAGTCATGCCCTTTCGGTATATCCCGTCAAAAACTATCTCAGCCTTTGCGGGATTCTCCCCCATATCGCTGAAATACTGCCGCAGCCGCTGCTGCGAAACGCCGTATATATTCATCATATCACCGCTTTGCAATGTAATATATAGATTGTACCGCATTTCCGCCCGATAGTCAAGCCGTTATTTCTTGACACTGCCCGATGGTTATGTTATACTTTTATTAGTATATAAACAGGAGAACTATATGAATATATTCCCGATGTTTCACAGGCTTTTCCGCAGAGCGTCCATCAGGGTCTCGGCGGCTTCGCTGAAAGGCTCCCGTCACGCCGAAAACGAGGACCGCATCGCTGTAAACGGCAGCATCTGCACGCAGTACGACGACGAATGCGGCAACGCTTCGCTGATAACGCTGTTTGACGGCATGAGCGGCGAGAGCATGGGTGCACAGTGTGCCGAAGCCGCCGCAGCGCTTACGCCGCAGCTATACAAGGAGCTTCGCACCGCCCGCAGCGGGGAGAAGATACGCAGCTGCTTCGACCGCTACACCAACAGCGCCAACGCCGAGATATGCCGCATCCTGAGCGACAGCAAGGTCTCCCGTGGGGGAAGCACCTTTGCGGCGGTGTTCATCTCAGGCGGCAGGGCGTACCCGTTTTCCCTCGGCGACAGCAGGATATATCTCTGCAACGGTGACGAGCTTATCCGCATATCATCCGACCACACCGTCGCCGCCCGCAAAGCACAGAATGGACTCTGCACACAAGAGGAAGCAGACAGCGCTCCCGACAGCAACAAGCTGACGCTTTACCTCGGACTTGATGCACAAAAACGTGGCATCACAGCGGAAAGCTACGCACCGATGACCCTCACAAACGGCATGAAGCTGCTTCTCTGCAGCGACGGTGTATACGACGTCTGCACGGACAGCATGCTGCTCTCCATCCTGCGCAGCAGCAACCACCCTGCCTGCGATATAGCAAAGGCGGCGCAGTCCGCCACAAACGGCGACGATATCTCTGCAGCGGTGATATCGGTGGAATAACACAAAAAGACCTGAGCATCAGAACTCAGGTCTTTACTTTTGTCATTTTTTCCTTGCAACGAACATAAGCTTCTCACTCTCGTCTGTGGGAGCGTTGTCTGTGAGGTATTCGTATACCCCCAGCACCTCAAAGCCTGCATCCGTCAGCATTGCGGATATCTCCTCCTGTGGGAGTGCTATCTCGCAGAAACTTTCATAGCCCCTGTCATAACTGCCGTCCTCATTCTCATAGAATAAGTCAAGCTCTATTGCCACACTGTCATCCTCAGGGTCGTATGTGTTGGACCAGGCACAGTATACGCCCTCCACGTCATAGATGAACGTGTTGTCCGCAAGGATGTGGCGGTGCTTATAGATAGTGTTCACATCGAACAGGAATAAGCCGTCCGTGTTCATGTTAGCCGCCGTCCGCACAAAGCATTCTGCGATATCCTCTGCGCTGTCAAGGTGATTCACACTGTCCAGCGTGGAGACTGCGATATCCACAGCGCCGTAAAGATCGGTATCCGCCATGCTCTGGCAGATGAACTGCACCTTTTCCGCACCCGCCTTTGAGCAGGCGATGCTGAGCATCTCTGCGGAAGCGTCGGAAGCTATCACATCAAAGCCACGTTCAGCAAGCCTCAGCGTGAGATTTCCCGTGCCGCAGCCCATATCCAGCAGCAGCCTTCCCTCACAGCCGAAGCGCTGTATCATGCCGCAGTAATAATCAGCGATCTCGTCATATGGAACGTTTTCGGTCAGCAGATCGTAAACATCAGCGAATTCGCCGTAGCCTGCCATTACTTGTTATCGTCCTTCAGTCTGTCGAAGATGATCTTGTAGCCGCCTGCAGCCTGATAATTGAGAGTCTTGTTCACACGGCTGATGGTGGCGGTGCTTGCGCCGGTCTGCTTTACGATCTCGTTATAAACGCAGTCGGAAGTGAGGAGCTTCGCCACCTGCAGACGCTGGGAGATGGACTTCATCTCCTGAGGGGTGCAGAGATCCTCAAAGAAAGCATAGCATTCATCCACTGTCTTTAGAGTAAGAATAGCCTCAAACAGATAATCCAGATTTTCGTCCTTTAACATAAAATACCTCCGTAGAGCAATTTTTCACGCTTTAAACCGTGATTATATATCCTTGGAACTATTTTACCATAATAAAGCGAAAAAGTCAATAGCTATTTTCAGATAAATATGCCGCATCCTTTCATTTCTCCGCCATGCGGTACCCTACGCCTGAAATCGTCCTGATATATCGGGGCGTGGAAGTATCGGGTTCTATCTTCCTGCGGATGTTCGTCATGTTGACACGGAGTATCTGATTGTCGGTGTTGGCGTTCGGCCCCCACATCTGCGAGATAAGGTATTCGTATGTGCAGATGCTCCCTGCATTTCTGCTCAGCAGCGAGACCAGCCTGAACTCGTTGTGCGTGAGATCCGCATCCTTGCCCGAAACATAGGCACGGAACCTGTCGTAATCCACCACGAGATCTCCCACCCTGAAGCTGTTCTGATCCACAATACCGCTCTGCATGTTCTGACGATGCCTTATCGCCGCACCGATGCGTGAGAGCATCTCGCCAATACTGAACGAAAGCAGCATAAAATCATCTGCGCCGCTGTCAAACGACATCATGACCTCTCTTTCGCTGCATTCGGACGCCAGCATCACAACAGGCGCCTCCAGCCATTCTCTTACCGAACGCAGCACGCTGATACCATCCATATCATCAAGCTTTGTGCCCAGCAATATCAGCTCAGGACAATGGGACTGAGCCATTCCAATCGCCTCTTCACCCGATGTGGTGAAGAAGATCTCATTGCTGTCTTTTTTCAGGCGGCGCATGAGGGCGGTCAGTTCTCTTTTGTGCTTGTATGCTATAAGTATCTTCCTTTTGATATCCATTACAAAATCCTGCCTGTTTGTTTTTCGTTGGCGCACAACAGAAATGATTTTATCACTTTTACAAACTGATTTCAATTTATAATTGTAAGTAACTGGTATTACGCCCTGCTTTTCCGTTTTTACATAACTTAAAGCTTTCAGAAAGGATGACATCGCAGATGACAGACAAACTCAACAGCATAGTGTGGGGCTTACCTACGCTTATCCTGATGCTTTCGGCAGGAGCTTTGTTCAGCTTCGGCACGGGATTCTTTCAGCTGCGGCACCTTCCACACTGGCTGAAATGCACTGTATTCTCCCGCAGCGGAGACAGGGAAAAAGGCTCTGTAACGCCGTTCGAGGCTATGTCCTCGGCGCTTGCCGCAACGCTCGGCACAGGAAACATCGTGGGAGTATCAGCGGCACTGGCGGCAGGCGGTGCGGGAGCGGTGTTCTGGATGTGGATATCCGCCCTGTTCGGCATGATGACAGGCTTTGCCGAGAATGTCCTCGGCATATATTATCGCAAAAGGAACTCCCACGGCGAATGGGAGGGCGGCGCAATGCGCTATATGGAGCAGGGTCTTGCGGAAAAACGCAGCACCGCATGGCTGGCAAAGCCGCTTGCCGTTGTTTTTGCGGCGCTGTGTACCCTCTCCGCCTTCGGCATGGGCAACCTTGCACAGATGAACTCTGCGGCAGGCGCTCTGCAGGCGAATTTCTCGGTGCCGCCTGTCGTAACGGGAATAGTTCTTGCCGCAGCGGTCGCCTGCATCATCTTCGGCGGAGTTCAGCGCATCGGCAGCGTGACAGCAAAGCTCGTGCCGCTGATGTCCTGCTTCTATATCCTCGGCGCCGTGTGGATAATGGCTGCAAATATCACAAGGCTGCCTGCGGTTTTCGGCGCTGTAATTGAGGACGCTTTCGGCATTGACGCAGTGACGGGCGGTATAAGCGGCTATGTGATAAAGCAGGCGATATCCATGGGCTTCCGCAGAGGAGTTTTCTCCAACGAAGCGGGACTCGGCACATCCGTTGCTGCCCACACAGCGAGCGCAGTGAAAGAACCCTGCGTACAGGGTATGTGGAGCATCTTCGAGGTGTTCTTCGACACCATCGTGATGTGTACGCTCACCGCCGTCATCCTGCTGTCAACGCCCTGTGACGCTCCCACGGCGGAGGAGGCGTTCAGCCGCATCTCCACCACACCGCAGTATTTCCGACTGACGGAGCAGGACAGCCTTATCACCGACGGCTCATACACCCTTACGGTGGGAGATTCTCAACATCCCACCTCATTCCGCACGATATATTCAACAGGCTTTTCCGCTTCGGTGGAAAAGGGCAGCCGCACCTTCTGCAACATCATGAGCGTTCAGGGCGTGCAGAAGCTCTCGGAGAGCGGCAAGCCCGTGTTTCTCGACCGTGAACAGACCATTCCGCTCATAGACAGCGTGCGGATATGCGAGGTCAGCGGCTCAGAGCTTGCCACCTACGCCTTTTCGCAGACCTTCGGCAGCCTTTCGGGTAAGCTGCTGGCGGTTGCTGTGGTGCTGTTTGCCTTCTCCACCGTTATCGGCTGGAGCAGCTTCGGCTCGCAGGCGGCGGTGTATCTCCTCGGCAGGAAAGCGGAAAAGCCGTTCCGCCTGCTGTTCATCGCAGCGACCTTTGCAGGCGTGCTGTTGGATTTCTCGGCGGTGTGGTCTCTGTGCGACCTCATCAACGGACTCATGGCGATACCGAACCTTATCGCACTGTTCCTTCTGTCGCCTAAGGTGTTTGCCGTCACCAAAAACTACACCCTGCGCACCTTCAGCGGTGCAAGGATCCGTCCCATGCTCTCTGCCCACGAGCGCTGATCCTTCTCTGTATGCATGATACCCCGTATCTTTCTGCAAAAAACTGAATTGTTTTCTTCATCCATCCTCCTCCCTCTCCTCAGGGTAGATCAAGGTCATTGAGGAAGAGGAGGATAAGAAGATATTATATTATCTTGATATTATATTTATTTGATATTATTTTGTGTCGCATTTCCCGTATACGGTTTTTCCATACACGGTTTTTCCATACACGGTTTTTGCAAACATAATTCCATATCAACGTTCTCATTTTCAGAACGCGCTTCATATCCTGTGTTCTCATTTTCAGAACGTGTTTCATTTTCAATACATTCATTTTCGGAACAGTGTACATTCCCCAATATCCCCGAACCCCGCAATGTCTACAGTAAAATGCAGCAGGAAAAGCCCTATCATTACCATAGAGGATAACAAAAGCGCCCGAGGGGAAACATCCTCTCAGGCGCATAGCATATACAGATCAGTCCATGGGGTTTTCCAGCGACTTTGCCAGAAACGCCCTTGTTTTCTCGCTCTTCGGGGAGCCGAACACCTCGTCGGGCGTGCCGATCTCCTCAATAACTCCGTCCGCCATAAAAATGACCTTATCCGCAACGCTGCGTGCGAAGTTCATCTCATGGGTAACAACGATCATGGTGCGGTCGCTGGTTTTAAGCTCTCGGATAACTCTCAGCACCTCGCCCGTAAGCTCGGGATCCAGTGCGGAGGTAGGCTCGTCAAAGCACAGGATATCGGGCTTCATCGCAAGCGCTCTCGCAATTGCGACACGCTGCTGCTGACCGCCCGAAAGCTCGCAGGGGTAGTTATCCACCTTCTCGGAAAGCCCCACCATATCCAGAAGAGTGCGGGAGTGAGCCTCTATCTCCGCCTTTATCTCCTGCTTTTCAGCCTTTGTGAGCTTTTTATCGCTGCCGTTGATGCGCATAAGCTCCTGCGCAAGGCAGACGTTCTTCAGCACGGTGTACTGCGGAAACAGATTGAAGCTCTGGAACACCATTCCGAAGTGCAGGCGCTTTTCACGGATCTCCTTATCGGTGTATGCCTTGTCCTCGGCATTGAATATCTCCTCGCCGTCGATGAGGAACACGCCTGTATCGGGGCGCTCAAGGAAGTTTATGCAGCGCAGCAGAGTAGTCTTACCGCTGCCCGATGAGCCGATGATGGCAAGCACCTCGCCCTTTTGCAGCTCGAAATCTATTCCCTTCAGCACTTCAGTCCTGCCGAAGCTCTTGTATATGTTTTTTACTTCAAGAAATGCCATTATTCGCTCCTTATCCGCTGTAGTAGTTCAGCTTCTTCTCAAGCTTGCCGAGCAGTATGGTCAGCAGACCCGAGAACAGCAGGTAGAACGCAGCTATGTAGAACAGCGGCCAGATGATCGCCTTCAGGGAGATGATGGTCTCAGCAGCCTTGACAAGCTCTGTTACTGCAATAACTCTTGCAAGGGAGGTGTCCTTTACAAGGGTGATTATCTCGTTGCCCATAGGCGCCACGATGCGTTTGATGACCTGAAACAGCACGATCTTGAAGAAGATCTGCGTCTTTGTCATGCCCAGCACCTGACCTGCCTCGTACTGTCCCTGAGGGATGCTCTCGATACCGCCACGGTAGATCTCTGAGAAATAGCAGGCGTAGTTTATCACGAATGCGATAAGCACAGCGAGCATTCTCGGGAGAAGCCCCATATCAAACAGCAGACCCGGGCCGTAGAACACGATGATTATCTGAAGCATGAGCGGCGTGCCACGGATTATCCACACGAAGGTGCGGGTTATCCATCTGATGGGCTTGAACTCCGCAATCGCCTTGACGATCTTTGAGCTTGTGTTCCTGCCCAGCGCACTGAACGGAGCGAACTTCGACATGGAGCCGAAGGTTATGACAAGTCCCAGCGGAATGGAACACAGCAGAGTGATGCCGAAGATCAGCAGTGTGGTCATAAAGCCGTCTGCAAGCTGTAATGTAACTTCTAAGAATGACATAAGTAAAATTCCTTTTCGCAGGTAGTTCCTGCCGTTTTTTGGGCGGCGTATTGCCGATATCTAAAGGGCAGTGGTGGCTGCCCTTTTTATTGATATTACTGGAATGCGTAAACGTCAGCGAGATCGTACTTCTCTGCGAGAGCCTTCAGTGTGCCGTCAGCAACCAGAGCGTCGATAGCTGCATTAACCTTAGCGAGAGTCTCAGTGTCCTCAAGACGGATACCGATACCGTACTCCTCGGGAGCAAGCTCAACACCCTCAACGATCATCAGATCAGCGTAGTCTGTACCCTCACCGATGGATGCCTTAGCCATAACGTAGTCGATAACGCCGATCTCTGTAGCGCCTGCCTTGACTTCCATCAGAACATCCTTCTGAGCAGCGGAAGCGATGTACTTGTTCTGAGCCAGTGTAGCGTCAGCCTTGATAGCAGTCTCGCCTGCGGAGCCGCTCTCAGCGGTCATGGAAGCGCCTGCCATAGCGGCAACATCAACGTACTTCTCAGCGTTCTCGACCTTGATAACTGCAACCTGCTTGTTTCTTACATAGGGTGTGGAGAAAGCCATGTTCTCCTTGCGCTCCTCAGTAATGGTCATGCCGTTCCAGATAGCGTCGATAGCCTTGGACTGAAGCTCAACTTCCTTCTTCTCCCACTCGATGATCTGGAATACAGGCTCAACGCCCAGCTCTGCACAAACAGCCTTTGTGAACTCTGTCTCGAAGCCTGTCAGCTCGCCTGCCTCATCGTAGTAGTTCATCGGCTCGAAGAGAGTGATGCCTACAACGAATGTACCCTTGTCCTCAATGTACTCCCAGTCTGTCTTGTCAGATGCGGAGCAGCCTGTGATGCCGAGTGCAAGCACTGCACTCATGAATAATGCTGCGATCTTTTTCATGTTTTGTCTTTCCTTTCGTTTCTGTATCTTTGGTTCTGATACCATGTTATTATGGCATCTTGCTAAAGCGAACAGGCAACACTGCGCCAACCCGCAATTTGCCATTCTATAGTATATTATCACAAAACTCACTGTTTGTCAACACCGAACGGCAAAATTCACTGTTTCTCTGCCCCTGCATATAATAGGTTATGAATCTACGCAGGAAGAGGTGACGGATATGCCGCAGGAATGCAGCATGAACGAACTGGATGTGGGCGAAAGCGCAGTGGTAAAGCGCCTGCTGATACACGGAAGCATGCGCCGCCGCCTGCTTGATATAGGTCTCGTGGAGGGAACGAGGGTGGAGTGTGTGGGAAAAAGCCCCTCAGGCGACCCGTCAGCATACCTCATACGGGGAGCGGTGATAGCGATTCGCTCGGAGGACTGCCGTGATATACTTACAGAAAAGGAGTAACGCCGATGGGACTTACCGCAGGCTCAACAGGGATCAACGCTCTTGACGGCGGATACCATATAAATAAAACAGAGGGCGAAACAGTGGTGGCTGTGGCAGGTAACCCGAACGTGGGCAAAAGCACGCTGTTCAACGCCCTTACAGGAATGCATCAGCACACGGGCAACTGGGCGGGAAAGACCGTCGCTGTGGCGCAGGGGCGCTGCACTGTGGGAGAGAAAGACTATCTGCTGGTGGATATCCCGGGCACCTATTCCCTGCTGCCGCATTCCGCAGAGGAGGAGGTTGCCCGTGAGCTGCTCTGCCTCGGCTCGCCCGATATAACTGTGGTGGTGTGCGACGCCGCCTGCCTGCAGAGAGGTCTCAACCTCACACTGCAGGTGATGGAGCTTTGCCCCCGCACCATCCTATGCGTGAATCTGATGGACGAGGCGGCTCGCCGTGGCATCACACCTGACCTCCAACTGCTCTCGGAGCGGCTGGGCATACCCGTCTGCGGCACGAATGCTCACGACAAAAGCACGCTCGCCCATCTGACAAAGCTGCTCTCCTCGCCCGATGAGAGCTTCCGCCCGGTGCTGCCACGGTATTCTCCCATTGCAGAGACCGCAGCAGCCATCATCGAGCCAACTATCCGCCGCACACTGGGCAAGGATATCAGTTCACGCTTTCTTGCGCTGCGGCTGCTGGAGGGAGACCTCCCCCTGATAAGGGCAGTGAGCAGGCAGAAGGGTCATCCCGATATCCCCGAGGAGCTTCTCTCCGCCGCAGAAAAGGGAAAGAGCATGCTTGCCGCCGAGGGCATCTCCACCGACAGCTTTCGGGATATGCTGGTATCCTCCATCATGCGCACCGCAGAGGACGCCTGCCACGGCGCAGTGCGTACAACGGGCAGCGAGCATCTCCGTGACCGCAGGACAGACCGCATTCTGACAGGCAGGCACACCGCTTACCCCATAATGCTGCTTCTGCTGGCACTGGTGCTGTGGCTCACAGTTACGGGGGCTAATTACCCCTCTGCTCTGCTGTCTGAAGGGCTGTTTTATCTCGGTGACAGGCTTTCGGAGCTTTTCGTGACGCTCGGCGCTCCCGAATGGCTGCGCAGCATAATCGTGGACGGAGCCTACCGTGTG
Organism: Oscillospiraceae bacterium; assembly: GCA_045532595.1. Taxonomy (GTDB): domain Bacteria; phylum Bacillota; class Clostridia; order Oscillospirales; family Ruminococcaceae; genus CAG-115. The sequence continues at coordinate 12,163 of JAZSGG010000003.1, forward strand.
CTTGCATGGGTGGTGTCCGTAATGCTGCCGCCTATGGCGATATTCTTTCCGCTTTTCACTCTGCTGGAGGATGTGGGATATCTCCCACGCATAGCATACAACCTCGATAAGCCGTTCAGGAAATGCAGCGCCTGCGGAAAGCAGGCTCTCACAATGGCGATGGGCTTCGGCTGCAACGCCGCAGGAGTCACAGGCTGCCGCATCATTGATTCAAAGCGGGAGCGGCTCATCGCAATCCTCACAAATTCATTCGTTCCCTGCAACGGCAGATTCCCCACCATGATAGCCGTGCTGACGATGTTCTTCACAAGCGCTGTGGGAGGCTTTGCAGGCTCGCTGCTCTCTGCACTGCTGCTGACTTCGGTGATACTGCTCGGCATCGGCGTTACGTTCCTGATGTCAAGGCTGCTCTCCGCCACGATACTGCGTGGCGAGCCGTCTGCTTTCACACTGGAGCTGCCGCCCTACCGCCGTCCGCAAGTGGGAAAGGTCATCCTGCGCTCGCTTTTGGACAGAACTCTGTTCGTTCTCGGCAGAGCCGCCGCTGTGGCTGCTCCCGCAGGCGTGCTGATATGGATAATGGCGAATGTTTCGGTGGGCGGCTCCACCCTACTCGCCCACTGCACTGAGTTTCTCGACCCCTTCGCACGGCTGCTCGGACTGGACGGCGTGATACTGATGGCGTTCATCCTCGGACTGCCTGCAAATGAAGTGGTAGTTCCCATCATGATAATGGCGTACATGGCGCAGGGCAGCCTGACCGAGCTTGACATCGCAGGCATGCGTGAGCTTTTCCTCGCAAACGGCTGGACCTGGGTCACCGCCGTAAGCGTGATACTGTTCTCGCTGCTGCATTTCCCCTGCTCCACCACCATACTCACCGTGCGCAAAGAGACAGGCGGCTGGAAGTGGGCGGTTCTCGCTGCTGTTATTCCAACGGCGGTGGGAGTGATAGTCTGCTTTGTGTTTGCAAGCATAGCAGCACTGTTCGCCTGACTCAGTGTATCACCAATGATAATAAAACGGCTGCGCTGTAACGTTACGACGTTTCGGCGCAGCCTTTTTTCAGATATACGATCGCTCTGCGGCTCAGTTTATCACCGCAGTGGCAATGTTGAGATATGTCGCCAGCAGCAGCCAGAGGATGTACGGGATATTGATGTATGCGGCGGCGGTGCTTATCCTGCGGAATCTCACCGCCATCACTATCACTGCGACGAGCAGCGCCAGTATCACCGCCACAGAGCCCCACAGCAGCTCGAACCTGAAGAACACTATGCTCCAGGAGAAGTTTATCATAAGCTGCACCCAGTAGGTCGTGAGAGCCGTGCGCCTGCCCGCCGTATCCCTCGGCTCGATATGTATGAGATACGCCGAAATGCCCATCAGTGCATAGAGTATCGTCCACACCACGGGAAACACCCATGCGGGCGGCAGCAGCGGCGGCTCCTTGTAGACATCATAGAAGTCGGAAAAGCCGCCCGAAAGCAGTGCGGATACCACGCCGATAAGCTCCGCAGAAATAACGTAGAGCAGAAGATCGCTGATATTGTGTTTTTTCATAGAATAACCTCCCTTTTCAGAAGCTTATGCGGAAAAGACGGGCGATATTACTGCTTGCCCTTTACATATCACGAAAAATGGTGTATCATATCTATACCTGCAGAGGTAAGCACAAAAAGTCGGGCAGCGGCAAGGGATATGTGATAGAATGATATCACGGCAGAGGAAAGGATGGACATATCATGAACGGACTTGTTGAAGGACTGCAGAGCGCTATACAGTACATCGAGGACAACCTCACGGAGGAGCTTCAGATAACGGACATTGCGGCAAAGGCGTATGTTTCGGCGTTCCATTTCCAGAAGATATTCGGCGTGCTGTGCGGCTTCACGGTGGGCGAATATATCCGCATGCGGCGGCTCACCTGCGCAGCGCAGGAGCTTTCCGCAGAGGATGCTAAGGTGATAGACATCGCAGTGAAGTACGGCTATGATTCTCCCGACAGCTTCACAAGGGCGTTCACGAAGTTCCATGGAATCTCTCCGTCTGCCGCAAAGGAGAAGGGTGCGCACCTCAGGGCGTTCGCACCTTTAAGAATAAAGCTTACATTGGAGGGCGGAAATATGCTGGAGTACAAAATAGTTGAAAAGGAACAGTTCACTGTAATGGGAAGATCGAGGATGTTCAGCACCGATACATCCTATCAGGAGATCCCTAAGTTCTGGGAGGAGCATTACCGTGAGGGCGGCGGCGAGAAGATACGTGGAGTTTTCGGCGTGTGCCTTGACAGCGACGGCAGGAACTTTGATTACCTCATCGCTGATCTGTATATGCCGTGGAATGAGATCCCCGAGGGCTATACAACAAGGGTGATCCCCGCAGGCACATGGGCGGTGTTCCCTTACAGGGGAGAATGCCCGAAGGCGCTTCAGGACGTGAACACAAAGATATGGAGCGAATGGGTACCCAACTGCAAGGAGTACAAGCTTTCAGGCAACTACAACCTCGAGGTGTATCTCGATAAGGAATTCGGGGAGATATGGGTCCCTGTGAATTTGACGAGCGAAAGCTCGTCAAATTAAGTGAGGAGTTAGGAGT
>JAZSGG010000117.1:0-6985 GCA_045532595.1 Oscillospiraceae bacterium
CTAAAAAGTGCTATACTCAATAGCACTTTCGAGAGGTGAACTCTCAAAAGCGACAATTTCGCCCTGCGGGGCAAATCGTAAAAATCTTCATTTCTCATAAAATTGAATATTTCCGTCAACTCTCATTTTTGCGAAAATCAAAAATATGAGCCTCAACGAATTTTTCAAAAAATCAGATTTTGCAGATTTCACTCTTTGAAATTACCGATGTTCAGTCAAAAGTGCAATACTCAATTGTACTTTTGTCAAACTTCGTTTTCCAACAGCACATTTTCGTTAGGGGAGTACTCCTCCTAAAACCCCGATTTTTTCAAAAATTAAAAAAATGTCCTTGACGCTGTTTTTGCGAAAATTGCAAAAGTCATCGGAACGGCTGTTTACCGAAAATATCATTTTTTATAAAACCGCCCGAAACAGAAGAACAGCAGAGATTCAATCCCTGCTGTTTTTGTCGTTATGCTCGATACTGCAAAACCAACTGTTCCATAATTTCGTGTTCGATAATACACGCTCGTGTTTTCTCCCATTCTGCAATTTCAAGGAAAGTAGTCGGTCGGGGATTTTTCGCTGCATACTGTTTTCGGAGTAGTTCCCACATCTGCCAACATTCCTTGTCTATCTGTCTTGGGATAAGCTCCCATTTGAGCCGTCCTTGTAGAGATGGAATTTCTTCGGGGTAATTCGTCTGCATAAATTTCCGCCACTCCTGTCCCCAACGGTCAATAGGATTTTCCATAAGTTCCTGTTCTTCAGCGGTTAAGCCGAGGTCAAGCTGTTCGAGATATACGAATTTTTCTTCGTCCAGTTTGTAAGTCCTGCCGTTCTCAATTTTGATTTCGGGGTAGTAGCGGTTATCTTCCTCGCACCATACTTGTCTGATTTTTTTCATAAGTAAACTCCTTTCGCAATTCTTCTTACAATTAGAGTTTAACATATTAAAGCGTAAAAGTCAAGCAGTTGTTTTGTGATTTATAAATTTAGTTTCAAGGTCAGCTCTTTTACTATCCGTATCGTTTATGTAATCCTTGATTTCATTTTCCAGCTTTGTATTTCCGCTTTTTTCATATTCACGCAGCATAGCCGCAGATGTACGAATATATTCTTTGCGAAAAGTTTCATATTCAGTTCTTTCAGCGTCAGAAAGAGTAACCCATATCTTGCTTTTATGAATGAAATTTTCAAGATGATACTTTACGGTTTGCCGCATATGATGAACTTCATCGGTACATTTCTGTTTGTATACTGCCTTACTGTTCTTCTTACGGAGCGTCTTGCAATCTTCACAATAAAGAGAGTTCTGCGAGCTGGCAAGAAAATAGTTATTACACAACTTGCATTGAATATGATAAATCTTTCTGCTCTTTAAGTAATCTGAATACATACGCAGTAGTTCAGAAACATCAACGCTGTCAATCTGAACAATTTTTGAAATTTCCGCTTTTTGTGGAGATTTTTTCTTCAGCGTGGTTGCAGTATTCTTTATCAGCTCCGTTACATCATATCTGAACTGTTCTCCAAGCTCCGCACGTTCAGCCTGCTTTAATCCAAAACCGAAATGTGCATTCATATACATATCGGTTGCCGCAGCATACCACTTTGAAATTGTTCTTGCGATAAGTCCTGCAGTGCTGCTTTTATCAATCTTAAATATCACATCAAGGTTATTCAGCGTTTCTGCAACCTTGCGGTTATTTGTGTTCTTATCACAGAGGTTAGCGTAGAGTTTGTCCGCAAGCTCCTGTAAGCGTTCCAAATTTTGTGACGATTCACATACATCAATAGCGAAAGTTCCGAGAGGTTGTTTCTTAAAAAATATATCTAAATCTTTTACGGACAGGTTGGGGTTATGGGTATCTTTCAATGTTTTCTTGATGTTCTTTGCCGAACCGCCGATAAGCGTTTCGCAGTTATCGGAAAGCAGTAATACCAGCTCATAATCGTAATTTATATCAAATTTCTTCTCGCAATTCATAAAAGCACCTCGATTTTTTATAAGTTTACAAGGATAATGTAATTTTCGTATTATGGTAATTTATGTTTTATTTTGGTGTAGTTCGTTATTTTGTAGTGTGTGGTGTGCTTCTACCCCATACAAGGATAAAGTAATATAACGCTTAAATGCGTATTATAAAGCGATTTGTTAGTGTAGAATACAGTGTTTTTACAAAACACTATCCTTGTATATCATAGCACAACCTATTGTCTTTGTCAATGCGGTGTGATAGAATTTAGTCAGCCGAAGATATTTCGGAAATAACCAACTTCAAGGAGGATAATTCTATGTCACACGAAAAAACACAGGAAATCTTACAGCAGATATCAGTTCTGCTGAACAGCTTGAACGAAAGCGAAACCACACCGCAGGAAACCAAACAGGAAAAAGTTGAAATGCTTACAGTGAAAGAGTGCAGCGAGGTCATCAAGGGACTTAATGAGTATACTGTCCGCCAGCTCATTGCACGAAGGGAAATTCCCTCTGTACGAACAGGACAGGGCAAGAACGGAAAGATACTTGTTCCGAAGGCAGCTCTGGTTGCGTATTTCAACGGAGGTGGCAAAGTATGAACAGCGAGCTTTTAAATCTTTTCAATTCGGGCAACAGTATTTCCGTAAACCGCCCCCTCGCTCACGCTTTGGGAGTGAATGCGGCTATTGTCTACGGAGCGTTGCTCGGAAAGCACTTGTATTACTTACAGCACGATATGCTGAAAGATGACGGCTGGTTTTACTCCACAATAGCCGACTTGCAGGAAAGCACATCACTTACACGCAGACAGCAGGAGCGTGGTATAGATACGCTTGTAAGGAACGAGCTTATCGAAACCTGCATAAAAGGCTTGCCTGCAAGAAGATATTTCCGCTTTACCGAGGACACTTTAAAAAGGGCAGTCTTATGTGGAGAAAATGCAATTCAGTTTTGTACGGATACGACAAATCAGTCTGTCTGATATGACAAGCAGGTTTTAACATAAGGGGAAACTATATAAACATAAGTATAAAACTAAAGTATTTAAACTTAATCAATCAATCATATCAACAGTTTGGCGAAAAATAAGTTTGTACAATTACCAAAACTATGTGCAGAACAAAACCCACCTATGCAAATCTGAAAAGAAAACACTTGATTTTTGGGCTTTAATGTGTTAAAATAGATTTGTACAGGGGTATGTCATAAATTTAGATTTAATTAAGGAGATTAAATATATGGCTACCATAAGAAAAAGGGGAAATTCGTATCAGATACGAGTTTCCGTAGGATATGACACAAAAGGCAATCACAAAGAACAGGCTATGACTTGGAAACCTGCCGAGGGTATGACCGAAAGGCAGATAGAAAAGGAGCTGCAAAGACAAGCGGTGCTGTTTGAGGAGAAATGTAGCAGAGGTTTCAGAACAACTGCTATCAAGTTTCAGGAGCTTGCGGAGGAATGGTTTGAGCAGTATGCGAAACTCAACCTCCGCAGCACCACCTATGAGCGAATGAAACAGCTCACCCACCGCATTTATCCCGCTATCGGACATCTTCGTATTGATAAGATTACGGGCAGACAGTTACAGGCGTTCGTGAACTCTCTCGCAAAGGAGGGTGCGAACGAAAAGACGGGCAAGCCGCTTGCTCCGAAAACTATCCGACACAACTTGAGCTTTGTTTCAGATGTGTTCAGCTATGCGGTAAAAATGGATTTGCTGTCCGACAATCCCTGCTCAAAGGTCACAATACCCAAAGGCGAGGTAAAGGAAAAGCAGATATACTCACAGGAAGAAATGGAGCTGCTTTTGACGAGGCTTTCCGATGAGCCGATAAAGTACAAGGCTTTCTTCTATCTGATTGCTTACAGTGGTTTCAGACGCAGCGAGATGTTAGGCCTTGAATGGAAAGACATTGATTTTGAACATAACATAATCTGCGTTCGCCGCACATCGAACTACACCGCCGAGCGTGGTACATACACCGACACCACCAAAACAAAGCGTTCACAGCGTACTCTGAAAATAGCGGACAGCATTATGGATATGCTCAAAGAGCTGAAAGCGGAGCAGGACGAGCAAGCTCTGAACTGCGGCGATAAATGGGTTGAAACGGACAGGTTATTCACCAAATGGAACGGCGAGCCGATGAACAATCAGACGCCCTACGGCTGGTTGAGTGAGTTCTGCGAGAATAACAACCTGCCGTTCTACGGTCTGCACAGCTTTCGCCATTTTGCGGCAAGCTCGTTGATTTCGGCTGGACTTGATGTGACTACCGTTTCGGGTGCGTTAGGACATTGTTGCTCGTCAACGACTTTGAATGTATATTGCCATCAATTCCAGACCGCACAGGCAAGAGTAGCGGAGGCGATGGACGGAGCCTTCGGCTTTCTGAAAAAAGAAAAGCAGGGTGCATAAAAAATGCACTCTGCAATAAAATTTTCACAGTAGCGGACAAGTAGCGGACAACGGCTTTTTCGGAGAAAATAAAAAGCTCACAATCGGCTTTGTTAAGCCAAATGTGAGCAAATGTTGATGGTGACCCGTACGGGAATCGAACCCATGATTCCGCCGTGAAAGGGCGATGTCTTAACCTCTTGACCAACGGGCCGTTTTGGTAGCGGCAATCGGATTCGAACCAATGACACCCTGGGTATGAACCAAGTGCTCTAGCCAACTGAGCTATGCCGCCATGTAAACGAACGAGGAGCCATCGCCCCAACGACTAGTTAATTATATCACAACGGTTCTGATTTGTCAAGCACTTTTTTAAAAAAAATTTTCGTATTTTGTAAAAACCTCATTTTTCGGCATCCGTCAGGGGACGAAGCTTGTAGTATGCCGCAATCTGCCCCGCCTTGCGCATGCCTGAAAAAACATGCAGCTCCGTCACACGGGCGAGATCAGGGAAGCCCACCGTCACCACGCCGCCTGAGCCGTTCCCGAGCAGCCGCTCCCTCGGCAGAATCCATACTATCTCCCCTGCCCGCACCTTGCCGCCGACCCTGCACATGCACCCGTCGGAGACTCCGATGGTCACCGCCACGCTTATCCCGTCGCCTGTGCGGATCACCAGTTCTTCTCCCACCGCCGTCACAACACCGTCAACAGGGGAGTGTATGCTCACCTCACGAGGCAGCAGCCTTTCGAAAAATGTACCTGCGCCGAACAGCTGCAGCACCGCAAACCCCGAGCTTCCATAGCGCCTTGCGGCTGTTGCGTTCAGCTGCGCCAATGGTATCACCCGCCCGTTGGTCACGCAGCGCAGCGTTCTTTTCACCTTGTAAAGCTCCGACATAATATCACCCCTCGCCATGGTATATACTAGTTGTGTGCCTGTTGTCAAAAAATATACCGTTAAGGCGAAAATAATTGTGTAGAATTAGCCTTGCATTTGGGCGCTGTTGGATATATAATTTATAAGGTGCGTGAATGCGCCTATTTTTGTGTTTGAGAAAGGCAATTGTATGGATGCAATAACTTGTTTTAAGGATCTTGCAATTATCATTATAGCCGCAAAGCTTCTGGGACTGGGTGCCAAAAAGCTGAAGGCACCGCAGGTGGCAGGTCAGATCGTGGCAGGTCTGCTTATCGGTCCGTCTGTTCTGGGGCTTGTGGGAGAATCCGAGTTCCTCGCCATCATGGCTGAGATCGGCGTTGTGCTGCTGATGTTCTCCGCAGGTCTGGAGACAAATCTGAAGGAGCTTATCAAAACAGGCCCTGTGGCTTTCTGCATAGCCTGTGCGGGCGTTGCGGTGCCGCTGCTGGGCGGATTTCTGCTGTATTCCTGCTTCTACAGCTTTGCTCCCATCGGATCTGAGGAGTTCTTCTCTGCCCTGTTCACGGGAACGATACTCACCGCCACATCGGTAAGCATCACCGTGCAGACGCTGCGTGAGCTGGGTCACCTGAAGGGCAAGCTCGGAACGCTCATAACAAGCTCTGCCATCATAGATGACGTTATCGGCATTATCGTTCTCACCTTCGTTATCGGCTTCAAGGACGCTGACGCAAAGCCTATGGATGTGGTGGTAAAAACACTGCTGTTCATCGTGTTTGCACTGTGCATCGGTGTGCTGATCTACTTCCTGTTCAAGTATCTGGACAAGAAGTTTTTCCACCAGCGCAGGATACCGATATTCGGTCTGGCGCTCTGCTTTGCGATGGCTTACTGTGCCGACGCCTTCTTCGGCATTGCTGATATCACGGGCGCTTACGTTGCGGGAATAATCCTGTGCAACCTGCGTGACGCAGAGTACATCGCAGGTAAGATGGACATCAGCTCCTATATGCTGTTCGGCCCTGTTTTCTTTGCGAGTATCGGCTTAAAGACAACACTTGACGGCTTTACACTGGATCTGCTGTGGTTCTCCCTCGCATTCGTTGTTGTGGGACTTATCACAAAGATAATCGGCTGCGGCGTTGTTGCTAAGATATTCCGTTATGATTTAAAGGATTCGCTCAAGGTCGGCATCGGCATGATGACCCGTGGCGAGGTTGCGCTTATCGTGGCACAGAAGGGTCTTGCCAGCGGACTTGTGGCGCCCGAGATGTTCACATCAGTTATCCTGCTGATAATCGTATCGTCGATCGTATCCCCGATACTGCTGAAGCTGCTGTTCCGCTCTGACAGCAAGGCCGATGCGCTGCCACCGCAGAGCGTGGAGGATCATCCCGATTACGACGAGACCGAGGAGGTCTACGCAGAGGCGTAAAATCGGAATTTGACGAGCGAAAGCTCGTCAAATTCAATGAGGAATTAGGAATTAGGAATGAGGAATTTCGGTGTCCCCTTCGGGGACGAATCAAAATGCGGCTACGCCGCAATACCGTGCGGCGTTACGGCGCAGCCGTTTTAAAATCTGTCGGCGTAAGCCGACACATTCATTCCTCATTCCTCACTCCTCATTCCTAATTAATTTGAAACGCCCTGCGTTTCAAATTCCGATTTATCAATGTGACCCGAAACTTCGGGTCATATTTTTTCTTATTCTTGACAAAACTGATACATCGG
>JAZSGG010000122.1:0-48680 GCA_045532595.1 Oscillospiraceae bacterium
TTTCAATGTGCTGATTGATTGTAAAGTGCGTTCAGACAGCGGTTTAGAGCAACGTTACGGCGTAGCCGTTTTTAAATCCGTGAGCGGAGCGAACACAATAATTCCTCACTCCTCACTCCTAACTCCTCACTGAATTTGACGCACATATACTATATCCTGCATAAAATAAGGTGTAGAGCGATCTACAGAAATACGATCAAGGAGCATCATTATGGACAGCTTTACTATAAATATGAAAAATTCCACAATGGCATATAAGGCACAGACCTTGCTTGCAAGGCGTGGCATCCGCAGCAGGGTGGAGCGCACACATCACCCTCGTACAGGCTGCAGCTTTGCACTGCGAGTATACGGCAGGGAAAAGGAGGTTTGCCCCCTGCTGAGATCGGCAGGTATTCCTTGTGATATACCTCGATAACGCCGCCACCACATATCCGAAGCCGCAGCAGGTCTATCGCCGATGGACGGAAGCCATGCGCACCTACGGAGCAAACCCCGGACGTGGCGGCTATGAGTTCTCCTCCGTGACCTCTCAGGCAGTATACGAGAGCAGAGCAGCCTGTGCGGAGCTTTTTGGCGCAGAGCCTGAGAATACTGTATTCACGCTGAACTGTACCCATGCGCTCAACACCGCAATAAAAGGCATGGGGCGCAAGGGTGTGCATTATGTCATCAGCGACCTCGAGCATAATGCGGTGCTGCGGCCTGTACACGCCAGTGCGGCGCATTACGGAGGCAGCTACAGCATCTTCGAGACCTCTGACAGCGATGAGATAACTCTTGCACGGGCAGAGCGAGCCATACGCCCGAATACGGCGGCACTGGTCTGCACAGCGGCAAGCAATGTAACAGGCAGACGGCTGCCGATAAAGCAGCTTGCTCAGCTGTGTCACAGAAAGGGCATAGTTTTCATTGTGGATGCGGCGCAGGGGGCGGGAGTGCTACCGCTGAACCTTTCTGATGGCATAAACATTATCTGTGCAGCAGGCCACAAGGGACTGTATGGTCCGATGGGAACAGGACTCATGATAACGGACGGCAGCGTGCAGTTGAGATCACTTATGGAGGGAGGCACTGGCAGCGCATCAGAGAGTCCGCAACAGCCCGAGTTCACTCCCGATCGTTTTGAGAGCGGCACCATAAATACGCCGGGAGCAATAGCGCTCGGCGAGGGTGCAAGGTTTGTCAAAGCAAAAGGCACAGATGTTATCCTGCAGCATGAGCTGGAGCTGTGCAGGCATTTCTGCGAGGGTGTGCGCAGTATGAGCGGCGTCGTTTTGTATACGGATATCACCGAGAAAAATACAGGCAGCTATGCGCCTGTTGTATCGTTCAATCTTATGGGCAGAGCATCGGCGGAGGTTTCGTCGCTGCTTTCGGAGCTTGGCTTCTGCCTGCGTGCGGGACTTCACTGCGCACCGCTGGCTCACAGAAAGCTCGGCACTCTTGAGCGGGGAACAGTGCGGTTTGCGCCCTCCGTGTTCACCTCAAAGCAGGAGGTGGAGGCTCTGCTGAAGTCGGTAAAACAGCTTACAAGGGAATGAAATATCGTACAGCCGCTTCCGGCAGCAGTCGGAGGCGGCGTTTGTGTTTGACTTTTTGTTATCCTGATGCTATAATAAGGTATGCTGTCACAGGAGGCGATGATATGAAAAGATTTGTTCTGATGCTGATGCTCATGCTGTCTGTCATGCTGATGTCAGGATGTACCTTAAAGACTGATGGCATTATGGCAGAGCTTAAGGAAATGGGCTATGTCAGCGAATATTTGGATGGTGAAAAGGTCGTTAAGTATGACGGAGTAGTACCATCCAAGCAGGTATATTACGAATATGATATCAAGGGCAGTGAGTCGGATCAGCGCTACAGGATCTATTTTGATGAAACGGATGAAAGCAAATTCACGCTCTATGATTACGAAAACGGAATGTGGTATGAATTCAGTCAGGATGGCAACGAGCTTACGGAGACTGCACGCAATAAATTCTGATGACCGTTGCAAAAAACGGTAAAATGTGCTATACTGATATAAATTATTGAAAAACAAACGCTCCCTTATCGGAGCGAAAGGAGAATATCATGAAGATCGAAAATTTAAAGGAAAAGCTCAGCGCTGCTGCTCTCAAGGCGTACCGCTGTGAGCTTCGCAGCTGCACATCAGAGCAGCTGCACAATGTGCTTTCAGGAGTTGTTATGGAGGAGCTTGCTCCCGTGTGGGAGAAGAGCAGAGCCGCTCATGACAGCACCCGCAAGGCAAGCTACCTTTCCATGGAGTTCCTCGTTGGCCGTGCCGTATACAACAACCTGCTCTGCCTTGACCTGCTGAAGGATGCTGAGACCGCTCTCGGCGAGCTTGGCGCAGAGCTTTCGGATATGGAGGAGATCGAGGATGCCGCTCTCGGTAACGGCGGTCTCGGACGTCTTGCAGCCTGCTTCCTTGACAGTGCCGCAACTCTCGACCTGCCCCTTGACGGCTACGGAATCCGCTACAAGTACGGACTTTTCAAGCAGGGCATCAGGAACGGTTTCCAGACCGAAACTGCGGATAACTGGCAGAAGTTCGGCGATCCCTGGGGCGTTCGCTGCGACCGTGAGACCGTTGTCATCAACTATGGCGACGGCGCTGTAAACGCAGTACCCTATGATTATCCTGTTATCGGTTACGGCACAGAGAACATCGGCACACTGCGCCTGTGGCAGGCTGAGGCAGCAGAGGAGTTTGACTTCGACCTGTTCAACCGTGGCGATTTTGCTAGAGCCAGCGACGCAAAGACCTACGCAGAGGATATCTCCCGTGTTCTGTATCCCAACGATGAGACAAGAGACGGCAAGAAGCTGAGACTTCGTCAGGAGTATTTCTTCAGCGCTGCAGCTGTTGCTGACCTCATCAGAAAGCACAAGGCACTCTTCGGCAGCCTTGACAGCTTCGCTGAATACAATGCAATCCAGATGAACGATACTCATCCCGTTATTGCTCTGCCCGAGTTCATCCGTGTACTCATCCGTGAGGAGGGCTACACCTTTGACAAGGCGTTCGAAATGGCGCAGAAGGTATTTGCATACACCAACCACACCATCATGCCCGAGGCTCTGGAAAAGTGGGACGCATCCCTTATTGAGGAGGTCGTTCCCGATGTTTACGCTGTCATCATCATGCTGAACGAGAAGTTTGAGTCTGAGATGTACAAGCTGAAGGTGCCTGCTGCAAAGAAGAACGTGATGAAGCTCATCAACGGCAATACCGTGCACATGGCTAACATCGCAATGTTCGGCTCATCCTATGTGAACGGCGTTGCTCAGATACATTCCGAGCTGCTCAAGACCACCGTCCTGAAGGAGTGGTATGAGTTCTATCCCGAGCGCTTCCAGAATAAGACCAACGGCATCACTCAGAGAAGATGGCTGGCTCTCTGCAACAGCGAGCTTTCCGCACTCATCACAGAGCTTCTCGGCAGCGACGAGTGGATAACCGATCTCGACAAGCTGGCTGAGCTGAAGAAGTACGCAGATGACGAAAAGACACTGCGCCGCTTTATGGATATCAAGCATGAGAAGAAGGTGCAGCTGGCTGAGTATATTGAAAAGTGCGAGGGCATAAAGATCAACCCCAACGCAGTATTTGACATCCAGATCAAGCGTCTGCACGAATACAAGAGACAGCTGCTCAATGCGCTCTCCATCCTGTATCTCTACTACGAGATCAAGGACGGCAACGTGAAGGATTTCACTCCCACAGTATATATCTTCGGAGCAAAGGCTGCCCCCGGTTACTATCGTGCAAAGGGCATTATCAAGCTCATCAACGAGATAGCAAATATCGTAAACAACGATCCCGATACAAAGGATCTCATTCAGGTCGTATTCATCAGCAACTACCGTGTTTCCTATGCAGAGAAGCTTGTAGCAGCGTGTGATGTATCGGAGCAGATCTCCACAGCAGGTACAGAGGCAAGCGGCACAGGCAACATGAAGCTGATGCTGAACGGCGCAGTTACCCTCGGTACTATGGACGGCGCAAACGTTGAGATAGTCGAGGAAGCAGGCGAAGAGAACAACTACATCTTCGGCGCAAGGGTCGAGGAGCTTGACGAGATCATGCCCGAGTATGATCCCCGTGCGGTTAGTGAGAGTGATCCCAAGATCAAGCGCGTTCTTGACGCTCTTATCGACGGCACCGTGAACGACGGCGGCAACAAGGTGTTCAGAGAGCTGTATTTTGCGCTCATGGCAGGTGCAAGCTGGCATCAGCCCGATCACTACTATGTGCTGGGCGATCTTGACAGCTATGTGCAGACAAAGATCCGTGCAAACAAGGATTATAAGGACTCCCTTGCATTTGCGAAGAAGTGCTGGATGAATATGTGCAGCGCAGGCAAGTTCAGCTCTGACAGGACTATCGCAGAGTATGCAAAGGATATCTGGCACATCAGCCCTGTTGAACTCTGATAGGGTGAAAAGTATGAAAAGACATTTTGGTACGGCGCTTCTTGCCGCAGTCTGCCTTATCTCGGCGGGCTGCAGCGATGCTGCCCCTTATGACGGAACGGCAGAGTCAGCGGAAGCGTCTTCGGCAGTCACCGAAGTGACTGACAGCAGTTCTGCTGCGACATCAGCGACAACGGTCAGCACGAGCGCTTCGGAAGAAACAACAACTGCTGTTACCACAACAACTGCAGCCACTACGACCACTGCAACGAGCGTTACCGACGAGCCTGTGATAGTGGAGCCTGATACGGGAAGGATCGAACTCAGCGGTGATCCCGAAGATATCTTCATAGCTGAGGAGGATCTGTACGTTGAGGGTGAGTCTGTTGTTCTGTATTTCCAGAAGGGTGTTACAGTCCGTGGCGATATGCTGAAGGTAACTGAAAGGATAATGGATTCTCTCAGCGCCGCTACGGGTATGAGCTTCGATAAGGGTGATAATGCCGAGCCTTACACCGAGTGCAAGCATCTGTATTTTGATAAATACAGCTTTACCGATATCAACGCCGATGCGGATAAGATAGATATCCTGATACTTGATCTGGGCGATGATTATGTTCAGTGGGCGGCTTCCAACACCGCTGTGCTGGATCATTCGGATTATGATTATGACAGCACTTATAATCAGACTATATATCACGAGCTTGCCCATGTGCTTCAGTATCGCAACGGAATGAGTCTCAGCCGCACACTGGATGAGGGCTTTGCCACATATATCGCAGACAAGGCAATGAGAGCAGACGGTGTGCCTGCATGGGTCTCCATCCAGTATTATGCGCCGTATGAGTATGACGACAGTGCGGTATTTCAGGGCGAAGAAGGCTTTGTCAGCATGCATGCTGAGGGCGATGCCAATTATCAGTACGGCATAAGGCTTATGACCTTCCTGCATGAGGAGTACGGCCAGGATATCTATATGCAGATCCTGGAGAAGGCGCACAGGCAAGGCTTTTCAGATTCCTTCAGCGGCGCTGATCTTTCAGAGGCGAGCAAGGCTCACACCGAGCAGCTCAAGACTGTACTCAGAACTGCCACAGGCGATGCGAATGTTCTGGAGAGATTCGCAGAATGGTATAGCAGCAGCTGGAACGATCATGTGGAAAGCTATATGCTTTACATGGAATCCCTCGGACTTGAAGTAAGATGATATATCACATCCTCTGCATTTCGGTGCAGGGGATGTTTTTGTTTAAAAAACCGCTTTTTTTCATGCGCTTATCACATAGACGGGTTATACTGATATTATTCGAAATAAAGTCTCAGTGGTTTTGAGGTGAGATATAATGAGTCTGAATTTCAGGGCGATGGCTGCTTTGTGCTCAGTGGCAGTATCGCTCAGCTCGGGCTGTGAAAGTGTGCGCCCTGTGGATACGGGTGTTTCCAGCACGATGCCGCCGCTGTTTTCTTCAGAGGATGTCAGCGGTCAGGAGATCATACCGAGCTGCGCTCCCGTTGAGGAGGACTTCCTTCCTGCACAGGCCGAGGACCGCATTATAGAGATCAGCGCTGACAGCGTTAAGATATCGGGCGGCGGTGCGGCGGTAAAGGATGGCGCAGTGGTCATCAGTGACGGCGGAACATATGTTCTCAGCGGCAGCGGAGAGCAGCGCATCCTGCTGGAAAGCGATGAAGCTGTTTCGCTTATACTGGACGGAGTGCAGCTTAATGCACCGATAGAATGCAGCACCGCAGCGCAGCTGAAGCTTACGCTGGGGGAAAACAGTGAAAATTCGCTGAATGCATCATATTCGCCTGCGGGAATAATCAGCAGCGGCAATATCATCATCAACGGCAGCGGCAGCTTGCATATCAGCGGCGACAGAGCCATTGATGCCGCAGGCACAGTGAAGCTTTGCGGCGGTGATGTGGAGCTTTCGGCACAAACGTCAGGTGTTTCGGGCAGCGCTGTAATATGCGCAGGCTCTGTGCTGGCAATACGCAGCGGTGCGGATGGTATACTTGCCGAAGGCGTGGATGGCTGCGTCAGCATCAGTGCCGGTGCAGTGGATATAGTTTCGGACGGCAATGCCATTTATGCGGAAGCAACTGTGTCGGTTTCGGGCGGCGAGGTAAGGTTATCCTGCGGCGGAGGAAGCTCGGCGGTGCTTATGATGGAATCGGGCAGTAAATATCCTTACGGCAGGCATGGCGGATATTACACCGACGGCGACGAGGAATATGATTTTGATAAGCTGGTCTCGGGTGATGCTACTTCTCCCGTCAGCAAGAAGGGAATCATAAGCGGCAGGGTGCAGATAGACGGCGGCGTTGTGGATGTTGATTCGGCGGATGACAGCATATCCGCTGCTGAAGATATAATGATAAACGGCGGCGAGCTGCGCATAAACTCAGGCGATGATGGCCTGCGTGCAGACGGCTGCATCACTGTTACAGACGGTACGCTGAATGTGGAAAAGAGCTACACCGCCATAGAGGCGCTTTCGGTGGATATCGGAGGCGGCAGGCTGCAGCTTATGTCATATCGTGACGGGATCAAGGCGGCAGGCGGCAACGATATCGGTTTTTCAAATTCCGACACGGTGGAGCCTGACCGATATATAAGCATCAGCGGCGGCAGCGTTATCATCGACGCAGGCGGCGATGGCATTGATACGGGCGGCACAGCTGCGATGAGCGGCGGTGAGGTCGTGATTTATTCCGAGAATGACGTGCAGTTCGGCTCGATGGATTATGATGATTCCTTTGCACTGAGCGGCGGCACGCTGGCAGCGTTCGGTTCGGCAGGGCTGACAAAGGCACCCAGCATGGTATCGGTGCCTTGCCTTTCCGTAAAGGCGGAGCTTCCGTCGGGTGCAGAAGTCAGCATAACTGATGATGACGGAAACGTGCTGTTCAGCACGCTGCTTCCTAAGGCTTGCAGCACGGTGGTGTTTTCCTGCGATGCACTCAAAAAGGGCGACAGATATCATGTGCTTGCCGATGGTGTGGAGAGGGTTTCGGTCACAGCCTTGCAGGGTGTCAGCGGAGATGGACCCAACGGCAGAGGCGGCGTCGTGGATGATATGACGGAGAGCAATCCGTCAGGCGGCGTGGTTGCCTGAATCAATCTGAATATTACAAGCTTCCTTTCGGTGCTTTGCCGAAGGGGAGCTTTTTCTTTCGTTTGTATTATCAGGTGGAGAATTGTTCATTTGTCAGAGATTTGCTCAAAAATTCTACTTGAATAACGGTGGAAATTATGCTATAATTATGAAGAATATATTAATGGAGACCACACCATCTCCTGTGTACAGAAAGGACACCGTAAGATGAACCTTATAACTGCAAAAAAGATCAAGAAGGAATATTCCCAGTACCGTTGGCAGACCAATTCCAACGAGATTTTCACCGAGGAGCTGACAATGTTCACTCTCAGCGGAAAGGGTGTTACCTACGCTTTCGCTGCTCTTGAGAGCGGACACCTTGCTCATGTTTATTTCGGCAAGCGTACAGATGACGAGGATCTGTCCTACCTCCTGCGTCTTGACGAGAATCCTTATACACCTAAGGTAAACCAGCGTGATATGGGTACTTTCATGGATACGACTCCCTTTGAGTATCCCTGCCACGGCATCGGCGACTATCGTGAGCCTGCCATCATGCTGATGGATAACAAGGGCATGAGCAGCCTTGACCTGCGCTATGTTTCGCACGAGATAATCAAGGGCAAGCCCGAGCTTTATCAGAAGCTGGAGGACTGCACCGTGCAGCTTCCTGCCACCTTCGCAAACGAGGACGAAGCAGAGACTGTCGCAGTAACTCTCGAGGATAAGCGTACAGGTCTGAACGTTATTCTGTACTACACCGTTTTCGCTGATCTTGATATCATCACAAGAAGCGTAAAGCTCGTAAACAAGGGCGCTGAGGCGTTCGATGTACGCCGTGTGCTTTCGGGCTGCGTGGATTTCGACACAGATCAGTTTGATTTCATCACCCTTAACGGCTCCTGGGCAAGAGAGCGTGTTATGGAGCGCTGCCGCCTGCATCACGGCAAGCAGGGCGTGGATTCCGTAAAGGGCGAGTCCTCCCACCAGAACAACCCCTTTGTGGCTCTGGTTTCCCACAATGCAAACGAGGATATCGGCGAGGCTTACGGTTTCAATCTTGTATACAGCGGCAACTTCTTCGCACAGGCAGAGGTAACACAGCACAAAAAGACCCGCCTTGTGATGGGTATCAACCACTTCGATTTCAGCTGGAAGCTCCAGCCTGAGGCTGAGTTTACCGCTCCCGAGCTTGTTATGGCGTACTCCTCCGAGGGTATCGGCAACATGAGCCGCAGCTTCCATGACCTGTACCGTCAGCACCTCATCAGAGGTGAGTACAAGGACAAGCGCCGTCCCATCCTCATCAACAACTGGGAGGCTACATATTTCAACTTCAACACCGACAAGCTTATCGACATCGCAAAGCAGGCGTCCGCTCTCGGCATCGAGATGCTGGTAATGGACGACGGCTGGTTCGGCCACAGAGATTCCGATAACAGCTCTCTCGGTGACTGGTTCGTGTATGAGAAGAAGATCAACGGCGGTCTGAAGTACCTCGTTGACGAGGTGAACAAGCTGGGCATGAAGTTCGGTATCTGGTTCGAGCCTGAGATGATCTCTCCCGACAGCGAGCTGTTCAAGGCACATCCCGACTGGGCTATTCAGATCGCTGGAATGCCCATGACCCAGAGCCGTGAGCAGTATGTTCTGGATTACAGCCGCAAGGAAGTGCGTGACCATATCTACGGCATGATGAAGAAGATACTGGACAGCGCAAACATCGAATACATCAAGTGGGATATGAACAGACAGCTTACAGAGGTCGGCTCCAACGCTCTGCCTGCGGATCAGCAGAGAGAGCTGTGGCACAGATATGTTCTCGGCGTATATGATGTTATGGATCGTCTGACCCACGATTATCCCTATATTCTGCTGGAGAACTGCTCGGGCGGCGGCGCTCGCTTTGACGCAGGCATGCTGTTCTATTCTCCCCAGATCTGGACATCCGACGACACCGACGCTATCGAGCGCCTGAAGATACAGCACGGTACATCCATCTGCTATCCTGCATCAGCTATGGGAGCGCACGTTTCGGATTGTCCCAACCACACCGTTGGCAGAACAACACCGTTCTCCACCCGTGGCAATGTGGCTATGGTCGGCACATTCGGCTATGAGTTGGATGTTACCCGCATCCCTGAGCAGGACAGAAACGAGATCCCCGGTCAGGTGGAGATGTTCAAGAAGTACAATCCTCTCATCCGCACAGGCGATCAGTACCGTATCGGCAATGTGTTCGAGGACAATATGTGGGATGCGTGGATGTTCGTTGCAAAGGATAAGAGCGAGGCTGTGTTCACCTTCGTTCAGGTGCTGGGACGTCCCAATTACCGCAGCCGCAGAATTAAGCTGAAGGGTCTTGATTCCGCTAAGAAGTACAGAAGCTCCGCAACAGGGGAGGTACACACAGGTGCGGCGCTGATGAACTGCGGAATCAACATCGGACTTCACGGTGATTTCTCCTCCACAGTTATCCACTTTACAGAAGAATAAAAGCATCCGTGCAGTTGATCCGATAGTCATATAGAAGTATTAAAGCCACTTTTGATCTTGTTGTCAGAAGTGGCTTTGCGTTTGCTTATGGCGTTGACTTTATATGACAGCCGTGTTATAATTAACTGACAGATAAACTTGAATTTGTAGGGGAAAAGTTTGATGAGCTGAAAGAAATCGTAAAGAAGATTCTATGCGTGAATTTGGAGGATGGATCGATGAAATCTGAAAAGTCAAAAAGAGTAAAAAAAGTACTTGTGATAATAACTTGTATTTTTATTTTATTTCTAGCAATCACATTTTTAATAAATAAAATTCTGTTATCAAAAGAAAAGCAGATGTTGATCGAAGCAGGGTATTATAATCCCGTTTCGGTTGGTGACTATTCACTTAATGTATATGATTTCGGAAATGAAAAAGGCAAGCATACATTTGTAGGATTATCAGGTCTGGGCGTATTTGATTTCAGTGTCAGAATGGAACGCCTTATGGGCGATTTTACTGAAGAGAATCGAATCGTAATTGTTGACCGGGCCGGCTATGGACTCAGCGATGATACAAAGGATCCACAGACATTAGAGAGTGTTGTGAATGACTATCGTACAGCACTGAAAAATGCCGGAATTGAAGGGCCGTATATTCTGCTTCCGCATTCATTAGGGGGCGCTTATGCGACATATTGGGTCAGTCAGTATCCGGAAGAGATCGAGGGTGTCGTTTTTATTGCCGGAACACAACTCGGCGATAATCCTGATCTTGCTTTGGAAAATGGCGCTGCCATTGAGAATCGGTTTGCGATTGCTGCAAATAAGTCGGGACTGGTAAGACTTGGTAAGTCGTTTCTGTTAAAGAGTGTAATCCCCGGTATGAATTATTCGGATGAACAGCGAAAGTATTCTGAAGCATTGAATCTGCACAATACATTTAATTATGCTTTTTCCTACGAAGATGAGCATATGAATGAAATCTGCAATACTGCATATCATGAGATCAAGCCAAATGATGTTCCAAAGATTTATATTTGTTCAAGCTGGGGATTTCAGACCAGAGAAGAAATAGATGAAATGCTGGCGTGGGATAAGCAGGAATGTGAATTCACGGGAAGGAAACAACCAAAGTTTCCGGAATCAGGGTATGATATGGACTATCTTCAAAAACTCCGTGATACCGAGCTCCAGCCATATCTTGATAAAATGGGAAATTGCGAGCTGGTGTTGCTGCCAGGAATCCACTGCATTTATGACCAGCGTCCAGAAGATGTGGCAGATATTATCAGAGATTTTCTTGATAGAATAGAGGAATAAGTTGTAATGATCGATCCAATTTATAAGGAATAGAAAATCGGAATTTGCTTTAACAGATAAATTCCAATTTGTTCAACTGAATATAAAATAAAATCCAGAGAAGACTGCTTTCTTCTCTGGATTTATTTCTTTATGTTTGCCGCCCTTTAGGCTGCACAGATATTTTATGTATAAAGAGTATCATTTTCATCGTAAAGCAGGGATTGTCTCTGCTCCATAAGCTTTGATATCTCGGTGCATTTTTCGGTGATGACCTGATCACTGTCGTCGGGATGTATGCGGCAGATGCTTTCCAGTATCTCACGCTCTAAAGGGGCAAGCTCAGGCTTGTTTGATGGCTCGCAGAAGCGTGCCTGCTCATACAGCATCTCGGTGAACTCAGCGCAGTCACGTTCAAGCGTTGCACGGCTGATGGTATCCAGCATTTCCACAAGCTGAGATGTGAAATATGCGCTGTCGTATTCCTCTTCGGTGGGAGGTTCTTTTTTGCGGCGTGCAATCATTGCAATGATGATAGCCGCAGCGGATATCACCGCCAGTGCAGCTATCACTATAATAAAGATATCCTCCATATCACACCGCCTTTTCCGCTGTCAGGAAACGCAGGAAGGTCTCTGCGCCCAGCTTGCCGTACCATTTATCGAGATGTGTGTAGTGGATGAATACCCTGTCGCAGCCGATGCTTTTCAGATGCTCGGATGCCAGTGCAACCATGTGCAGACCTATTCCGTTTCTGCGGAACTTAGGCACTGTACCCACACAGCCTACGCTGCCGATACGCTTTCCGTCCGACAGCAGGCAGCATTCATCCTCGCCGACGATGCAGAAGGAAGCTATCTCGCCGTTCATCATGCAGACAAAGAACAGCCCGTCCTCGTCGAAATACTGCACCCATTCATCGTCAACCTCTGCAACAGCGCTGCGCATTGCTGTGATATCTCCGTCATAGAAGCAGAACTTTGCGCCTTCGGGGGAATCATACTGTGGAACTGTGAGATCCGCAAGCTCCAGCGACATCTCATTGAACAGACCGCCGATGTCATAACCGTTCCTGCGGAAGAATTCCTCACTGCCCTCCGCTATCCCGGGGAGCATGTTTCCCGAAAGATGCACTGTATCGTGCTGTGTGCAGATGTGCTCCTCGCACTGCTTCAGCAGCTTTGTGCCGACACCTTTGCCCTGATATACGGGAGCAACGCAGAGCAGCTCAATATGGTCATTCCGCACGGAAGCGAAGCCGCCATCC
Source organism: Oscillospiraceae bacterium (assembly GCA_045532595.1). Taxonomy (GTDB): domain Bacteria; phylum Bacillota; class Clostridia; order Oscillospirales; family Ruminococcaceae; genus CAG-115. Next base: position 12,576 of record JAZSGG010000122.1, read on the forward strand.
TCACGGAATGTATGTACATCCTCGCCGCAGGCAAGACGGGAGAAATTCGTTTCATCTATGATAAGCTCGGGAAAACAAGCCTTGAATATCTGATAATCCGTCATAGAAAACCTCCTGAGATATTTATTTTAGTATAGCTTACCGCAGAGTATTTGTCAAGAATCGCTTGAAAACACAGCGCCGATATGCTACAATAAAAAAGAGGTGTTTTTATGAACGATATTTCTGTTTTTCTTGAGCATATATACGAAGCCGCAGAACAGCGCAGCATCACACTTGAGCAGGCACTGAGAACGGCGAAGTCTTTCGGTATAGACTATCTGGAGTGCGATCATTGGCGGCTCTTCGACAGGGACATGAAGCAGCTTTTCGACCGCTGCGGAATGGGCGTTTCCTGCATATACGAGCATTTTGACTTTCTGAATGCAGACGCTGCCGAATCGGAAGAAAAATACTGCCGCCTGTTTGAGACCGCAGTATATTACGGCTGCAAAAAGGTGCTGTGTATCCCGGGATTTTCGGAGCAGCCCGAAAATGATCTCCCACGCTTTGCAGAGAGTATCTCGGCTATGTGCAGGGCAGCGGCGGAATATGGCGTTACTGTAACGGTGGAGGATTTTGATGATATAAAATCGCCCTGCTGCCGTATGGAGTGGCTCAGATATCTGCTGGAAAATGTTCCTGAGCTGCGATACACTTTCGATACGGGCAACTTCCGCTACTGTCTGGAGGATGCAGCCGAGGCTTACGGTCTGCTGAAGCAGTACGTTTCACACGTTCACTGCAAGGACAGAAGCTATGATGTCGCTGCTTCATCCCCAAACGGAGATAACGGCAAGGCAGATCTCTCGGGCGCAGTGATGTATCCCTCTGTCGTGGGAGACGGCGTTATCGGAATGGAAGCACTGGTGCGGCAGCTGATCTCAGACAGCTATAACGGGGTGCTTGCCATTGAGCATTTCGGCGCAAACGATCAGACAGAATATATGAAAGCATCGGCGGACAACCTGCGCCGTTATATGGAGGAATGACCATGATAAGAGTAACTGTATGGAATGAATATATGCACGAAACACATCAGCCTGAAATAGCAGAGATCTATCCTAAAGGAATACACGGTTGCATCGCCGAGTTTCTGGGCAGTAATGAGGATATCACAGTACGCACCGCAACTCTTTTCGATCCCGAGCATGGTCTTACCGAGGAAGTTCTCGCAGATACCGACGTGCTGATATGGTGGGGACACTGGGTGCATGAGGAGGTTAAGGATGAGATCGTGGAGCGGGTCTGCCGTCATGTGCTCAGCGGAATGGGCTTCATCGGACTTCACTCCGCACATTACAGCAAGGTAATGAAGAAGCTGATGGGAACGACTCTCAACCTGAAATGGCGCCATGACGACCGTGAACGCTTGTGGTGTGCATGCCCGTCGCACCCCATCGCTAAGGGTGTTCCGCAGCAGTTTGAACTGCCTGTGGAGGAGATGTACGGCGAGCCTTTCGATATTCCTGAGCCTGACGAAACACTGTTTATAGGCTGGTTTGCAGGCGGAGAGGTATTCCGCAGCGGCGTTACCTATCGCAGAGGAAACGGACGCATATTCTACTTCCAGCCGGGTCACGAGGAGTATCCCACGTTCTATAACAAGAATGTGCAGCGCATCATCACTAACGCAGTGCGTTGGGCGTGTCCTGTAATGAACGAGCGCTGCGAGATACTGGTGGAGAATCCCATGCCGCTAGAAAATGCTCAGCCTAAAGAAGAACAATCTGAGCAGCTTACATTTTTCTGATAAATAAAAAAGCTCAGCTGAAAAGCTGAGCTTTTGTTATGTAATTTAAATTACTTCAGGAAACCAAAGCTTCTGATGATAGCCATTTCCTTTGCCTTGCCGCCGCAAACCTGGAAGAATGCAATGATCTGCAGAACAAGAATGATGATCATGCAGATAGGAGCAGCGAACCAGCCGAGGAAGGGAACGATCATGAGCAGTTCGCAGAGAACCATAACAATGGAGGATCTGAGAGCCCATGTCATATGGAACTTAACATAAGGGGATTCCTTTGCGCAGATAGCAGCAACGATAACGCCGATCAGACCGAAGATATAGCAGAGCATTGCATATACCTTGTTATCGGAAATATCCTTTGCGTCAAACTCTGCGGTGTGATCGAAGGGGTTAGCAGCTGCCATTACAGGCTGAGCCATCATGGGAGCCTGAGGTGCCATTACAGGAGCCTGTGCGGGCATGCCCATAGGAGCCTGACCAGCTACAGGAGCCTGAGCGGGAGCTACAGGAGCGCTGGCAGTAGCGAATGCATTGCCACAAGCAGGACATGCAGCTACGAAATCTTCGCACTGGGAACCACATTTAGAACAGAATTTCATATTGATTACAACCTTTCATAAAAGTTTAGTTAGGGTACTTTTATTATAATACTTTTAAAGTTTTTTGTCAATATCTGCAGAAAATTTCAGAATTTTAGTTAAATCAGTGTGCTAAATCGGTGAAATATGGTCAACTTTGCATAAATCATGACATGCGATATCTGTATATTTTATTCACTGCCACAACAGATAATGACTGCTATGGCTCTGTTTCCGATGTCTTATTTCCTTATTAAATGTTGACAAGGAGATGTGTTTGTAGTATAATATATAGTTGGAATAATATTTATACCGAAAGGACGACAAAACAATGAAGTACGATTTCAGTGCCATTGAAAGCAAATGGCAGAAATACTGGGACGACCACGGCACCTTTAAGGCGACCGATGACCGCAGCAAGGAGAAGTTCTATGCTCTGGTCGAGTTCCCCTATCCCTCCGGTGCAGGCATGCACGTTGGACACATCAAGGCTTACAGCGGTCTTGAGGTTGTCAGCAGAAAGCGCAGACTGCAGGGCTACAATGTGCTGTTCCCCATCGGCTTTGACGCTTACGGTCTGCCTACAGAGAACACCGCTATCAAGACAGGCGTTCACCCCAGACAGGTAACAGACAACAACATTGCTAAGTTTACACAGCAGCTGAAGCGTGTAGGCTTCTCCTTTGACTGGGACAGAGTGGTTGATACCACCGAGGAGGAATACTACAAGTGGACTCAGTGGATTTTCCTGAAGATGTTCGAGAACGGTCTCGTTTTCCGTGACAAGACTCTTGTAAACTACTGCCCCAGCTGTAAGGTAGTTCTCTCCAATGAGGATTCTCAGGGCGGCAAGTGCGATATCTGCCACAGCGATATCGTGCAGAAGGACAAGGAGGTTTGGTATCTCCGCATCACAGAGTATGCAGATAAGCTGCTGCAGGGTCTGGACGAGGTGGATTACCTGCCCAATATCCGTCTCCAGCAGGAAAACTGGATCGGCAAGTCCACAGGTGCGTTCGTGAACTTCTCCATCAAGGAGCAGGATGAGCAGCTGCGCATCTACACCACACGTCCCGATACACTCTACGGTGTTACCTTCATGGTTATCGCTCCCGAGCATCCTATCATCGAGAAATACAGAGCATCCATCGCAAATATCGACGCTCTGGACGCATACAAGGCAGAGTGTGCTAAGAAGTCCGAGTTCGAGCGTACACAGCTCGTTAAGGACAAGACTGGCGTTAAGATCGAGGGTCTGACCGCTATCAATCCCATCACAGAAAAGGAAATTCCCATCTATGTTGCTGACTATGTAATGATGGGCTACGGCACAGGCGCTATCATGGCTGTTCCTGCGCATGATACCCGTGACTACGACTTCGCAAAGAAGTCCGGTATCGACATCATCGAGGTAATCAAGGGCGGCGATATCGCTGTTGAGGCATACACAGGCGACGGTGAGATGGTAAACAGCGGTATCCTGAACGGCATCACAAACAAGAAGGACGCTATCGAGAAGATGCTCGCATTCCTCGGTGAAAAGGGCATTGGTGAGAAGGGCGTACAGTTCAAGATGAAGGACTGGGCATTCAACCGCCAGAGATACTGGGGCGAGCCTATCCCGATCGTACACTGTGCAGACTGCGGCATGGTGGCTGTTCCTTACGAGGAGCTGCCCCTCAGACTGCCCCCTGTTGATAACTTCCAGCCCGGCTCTGACGGTGAGTCTCCTCTCGCTAAGATCGAGAGCTTCGTAAACTGCAAGTGCCCCAAGTGCGGCAAGGACGCAAGACGTGAGACCGATACGATGCCCCAGTGGGCAGGCTCCTCCTGGTACTTCCTGCGCTACTGCGACAACAAGAATACCGAGTGCCTGGCTTCTAAGGAAGCACTGGATTACTGGATGCCTGTTGACTGGTACAACGGCGGTATGGAGCATGTTACACGCCACCTGATCTACAGCCGTTTCTGGCACAAGTTCCTGTATGATATCGGCGAGGTGACCACATCCGAGCCTTATGCTAAGAGAACCGCTCAGGGTCTTATCCTTGGTCCTGACGGACAGAAGATGAGTAAGTCCAGAGGAAACGTTGTTGACCCCAACGACGTAGTTGCGGAGTACGGCGCTGATACTCTCCGTCTGTACGTTCTGTTCATGGGTGACTACGAGCAGGCAGCTCCCTGGAGCGAGAGCAGCATGAAGGGCTGCACGCGCTTCCTTGACAGAGTATGGAAGCTGCAGGAGAAGGTAGTGGACGGCGACGCTTACAGCGACAAGCTCCGCTCCTCCATGCACAAGACTATCAAGAAGGTATCCGAGGATATCGAGAACCTGCGTTTCAACACAGCTATCGCAGCTATGATGGGTCTGCTGAATCAGATCGACGAGGCAGGCGCAGTTACAAAGGCTGAGTACCGTGATCTGCTCATAATGCTGAACCCCTTTGCTCCCCACATCACAGAGGAGCTGTTCGAGGTAATGGGCTTCGGCGGCGTGCTGAACGAGCAGAAGTGGGTAGAGTACGACGAGGCTCAGTGCATCGACAACACTGTTGAGATCGTTGTTCAGATCAACGGCAAGGTAAAGGCTCGCTTTGACGCAGCTGTGAATTCCGACAGAGAGGCTCTGGAGAAGATGGCATTCGAGCTGCCTGAGGTACAGAAGCTGACCGACGGCAAGACCATCGTGAAGAAGATCGCAGTTCCCAACAAGCTTGTAAATATCGTAGTTAAGTAATATCGGCGGCGGGGTGGAAACATCCCGCCCCATACATAAGAGAGGAAATCATGAAGAAGTATATAGGAAAGATACTCGCAGTCGTTCTGGCAGCTTCAATGCTGGTCGGCTGTGCAGGTGATACGGTATCCGAGGGCAGTGTGGCTGATGCTACAGCAGAGGCTACTACAACATCCGCTGCTGTTGAGAGTGTGGAGACTGAAGACACTGCCGCAACAACTACAACGACAGCGGCTTCGGAAGAGAAACTGCCCGAATTTACACAGGAGCAGACCACAGCGCAGGATATTCTTGTGCAGACAGAGGAAGCACCCGAGGAGGTACAGCCTACCGAGGAGGCTCCCGAGGCAACAACAGCAGCCACAACAACTACTGCAACAGAGCCTGCCGTTACCACCGCAGAGACCACCACAGCGGCAACTACTACCGCTACCGCAGAACAGGAGGAAGCACCCGTGGAAGTTAAATATGTAGCACTCACATTCGATGACGGTCCTAACACCACAACTACCGCACAGGTACTGGATGTGCTGGAGAAGTACGATATCATCGCATCCTTCTTCCTTATCGGCAACAACATTAACGACGCATCCGCAGAGGTGGTAAAGCGTGCGTATGACATGGGCTGTGAGATCAACAACCACTCCAAGTCCCACCCCTACATGAACCAGATGACCGTTGACGAGATCATCGAGGAGTTCACTTATACCGACGATAAGATATTCGAGATCACAGGCGAGCGTTCTAAGTTCTTCCGTCCTCCTTATATCTCAGTAAGTCAGGATATGCTGGATAACATTGATGTTCCCTTTATCGCAGGCATTGGCTGCAACGACTGGATGGACAACAACCCTGCAGACCGCCGTGCAATGAGCATCCTGCGTCAGGTGAAGGAGGGCGATATCATCCTGCTTCACGATGCTGAGGGCAACCACATGACCGTTGAGGCTCTTGATACCATCATCCCCGAGATGCTGGCACAGGGCTACAAGTTCGTTACAGTATCTGAGCTGTTCGAGCTTAACGGCAAGGAGATCTCCGCTGATGATTTCAAGATCTACACCAATATCAATCAGCAGTATCAGTACAACTGATAATCACTTTACTGACAAAAGACCGCTCTTTCAGGGCGGTCTTTTTGCGTATAATCGGGGGTACGTCTGCCACAATATTGCTGAAAGGGTGATGTTATGGCTAAGAGAATATGTCTTGTGATGCTTGCAGTAGTGCTTCTGTGCGGCTGTGATAATGCGCCGCCTGTTGTTCAGGGGGAGCGAGAAACGGTAGTTCTGAATATTCTGTGCGATAAGGCTGACTGGGATATCGTGACGGAGCTGTGCGGCTGCTTTTCGGAGGAGTACCCCGAAAAGGACTATGCATTTTCACTGGATGAGCCGCCGAAGGATCTCCCGGCGCTGCTGAGCGGCGGGATAACTGCGGACGTACTGTATTTCACCTCTGACATGACAAAGGAGCTTGCGGAGAGCGGCATTTTACTGCAGGTGGAGGATAAGGCGGAGCGTATTTCAGCGGCAAAGGATGCGGTGTCACTTGATGGCAGTCAGTACGGTTTTCCGTTTTCGGCGGAGACGTATTTCCTGTACTACGACCGCTCGAAATTCGCAGATAATGAGGTGGATGATCTCAATAAAATGATGTCCAAAAAGCTTGACGAAACGCAGTACAGCCTTGCTGTGGCACTGGACGACGGAGTTTATCAGGGGGCGTTCTTTCTGGCGGCAGGCTGTGATGTCCCTGAGGAATGCTGCACGGAGAGGGGATTTCTTGCAGGTGAATACATGGCGGCGCTTACGGAATGCGGCAGGTGTGCCGTGCAGTATGACAGCGCTGAAATAAAGGCGGGCTTCGTGGATGGCAGCATAGCGGCTGCCATAGCAGGCACCGATATTTGTGAGGAGCTGAAAAGCACCCTTGGCAGACGATACGGCACAGCTAAGCTGCCCGCGCTGACCTTTTCGGATGGGAGCAGTGCGCAGATGGGCAGCTTTGCGGTTTACACTGCCGTGGGTGCCTGCACAGCCTCAGTGCATCCCGAGGATGCGGTGGCTTTCGCTGAATGGATAGCAGGTGAGGAGGGGCAGCGGATGCGTCTACAGGAGCACAGTGCAGCGCCTGTTATGATATCCTTGTGCAGCGACAATAAGCTCGGTAAGGAGCATCCCGAGATCGCAGCGCTGCTGCGGCAGCTGGAGTATTCTCAGCCGCTGCTTCCTGTGAAGGAGCTTGCAGCATATCGCAGCGCAGCATCTAAGTTGTGTGATGTTCTTACAAGGGGCGGAGTCACAGAAAGCTCGCTCAGGGAGGCGCTTGAAGCTTTCCGCACTTGCGCCGAAACGGATAATGTGTTACAATAAACACAGAAAAGAGGTGCGGTCATGCAAACAGACTTCAGGGAAACAGACAGAATATACGGCTGCAGCTGCAGGCTGGGTGCGGCGTATTCAAAGAAAAGAACGGATTTTGCAGTGTGGTCGCCTTATGCCGAAGCCGTGGTGCTGAAGCTGTACCCGAGCTGCACTGCTGCCGCTCCCAACGAAACGATTGCCATGACGAGGGACGAAAAGGGCGTGTGGAGAATATCGGTCAGCGGCGACTTTGACGGAGTATACTACACCTACACGCTTACCCATAACGGAAACTCCTGCGAAACGCCTGATATATACGGCAGGAGCGCAGGAGTGAACGGTGAGAGGAGCATGGTGTTTTCGCCACGCTCTGTACATATTGACGGCTGGGAGAGTGACCGTCCCGTAAGCTGCAAAAGTCCTGCCGATGCGGTGATATACGAGCTTCATGTGCGGGATTTTTCCATGGATGAGGCAGCGGACTTCACGCATCGTGGTAAGTTCCTTGCATTCTGTGAATCGGGCGTGAAAAACAGCTTCGGAGAGCCTGTAGGTATCGACTATATCTCGGCATTGGGAGTGACCCATGTGCATCTGCTGCCCGTTATGGATTTCGCTTCGGTAGATGAGAGCGACAGCGCAGAGCAGTTCAACTGGGGATATGATCCGCTGCATTATAATGTTCCCGAGGGCAGCTATTCCACCGATGCGTATGACGGTCACGCACGAGTGCGGGAGCTGCGCAGGCTGGTGAAGTCCCTGCATGACAGGGGCATCGGAGTGATACTGGATGTGGTGTATAACCACACCTACAGCGCAGAAGATTCGCCCTTCGAGCGCACCTTTCCGCATTACTGGTACCGCAGCGAAAACGGGCAGTATTCCAACGGCTCGGGCTGCGGAAACGAGCTTGCCACAGAGCGCAGGATGGTCTCTGCATTCATCTGTGACAGCCTGTGCGCCCTTGCCCGTGATTACCATCTTGACGGCTTCCGCTTTGATCTGATGGGACTTATGGATATCAAAACGCTTAACCGCTGTGCAAAGCGGCTGAGAAAGATAAATCCCGATATCATCCTCTATGGTGAGGGGTGGACGGGTGGCTGCACGCCTCTGCCTGAAAAGCGCCGTGCGGTAAAGCACCTTGCCTCTCGCGCTGAGGGCGTAGCGATGTTTTCGGATGATCTGCGTGACGGAGTAAAAGGTTCGGTATTTGACGACAAGGACTGCGGTTACATAAACGGCAACCGTTCGAAGCAGCGCAGGGAGCTGATAAAATCTGTAATGTGCGGAGGCGTGTTCCATCCCGATATCGGACGTGAGGAGTGGCAGTGCTGGGCGAAAACGCCGCTCAGCTGCGTGAATTATGTGGAAGCTCACGACAACCTGACCTTTTGGGATAAGCTGTGCGTTTCCATGACGAAAGCGGACGAAGAGGAGCGCATACGTGTGAACAAGCTGGGAGCGGCTATCGTACTGCTTTCGCAGGGAATACCGTTCATGCAGGCGGGGCAGGAGCTTCTGCGCTCAAAGCCTGACGGACAGGGAGGCTTCGTGCATGACAGCTACCGCTCGTCCGACAGTATCAACTGCATAAAGTGGGATGATGTCACCCGATACCGTGATGTGATGGAGTATTACCGTGGACTTATCGCAATAAGAAAAGCACGCAGCGAATTACGCATGACGTCCGCAGAGGATATCCGTAGCCGCATTAGCTTTGAGAACATCGGCAGGAATGCCTTTACGGTGCATATAGGTGACCTTATCCTTGCTGTGAATCCTGACAGAACAGCCGCATCGTTGAAGCTGCCGAAGGGTGTTTTCGGCATTCTTGCAGACGGCAGCAAGGCAGGAACGGAGCCTTTCGGAGAAGCAAAAGGGAAGATATCCGTGCCGAGGCAGAGCATTCTCCTGCTTGACAAGGCAAAAAATGTCTGATATACTGTATTTATCAATTTTAAAGGAGAAAAAATATGGCTGATAAAAAGAAGATAGATTTCAAAAAGCAGGTGCTGCCTGTCCTTCTCGTGATAGCAGCGCTGATAATAGGAGTGCTGTTCAAGGATGAGCTGGCTGCGATACTCGGCACTGAGGGAGGATATTCCGAATACTACACCTCTGAAGCAGGTGCGGTATACACCGCTGAGGCTGTCGATACTGCCGAGAACGAAGTGGTTACAGAGCCTACAGCAGAAGCCGAAAGCACCACTGCTGCCACGACAACGGCTACAGAAGCCACCACTACAGCAGCAACTACCACGACAGCGGCCACTACCACTACCACCGCTGAGACTACTACCACTGCTCCCGTAGAGAGCGAACAGCCTGACGAGGTGGAGATAGAGTATTACTTCCGTTCACAGGCACAGTATGAGCAGCATTATGAGAAGCACGGTCACGAATTTATCCCCATTTTCGGCGAGATAACCATGGAGGAATACCTCATGTATGCAAATGCGCTCATCCAGAGCGATGACGAGGAGATACTCACAAAGACCGAAAAGGAGGACGGCGACTTCATGTACTTCCGCCCCTCCACCGAGGAGTTCCTTGTGCTTTCCACTGACGGCTATATCAGAACGTATTTCATTCCCACTGCGGGAATTGATTACTGGAACAGACAGTGAGGTGCGGCGAGATGCGTGAGTGTAAATGCTGCGGCTGCCTGACCATAGAAGAGCGGTATGATATCTGCCCCGTATGCAGATGGGAGAACGATCCTTATCAGGAAGAGCATCCTGACTTTGAGGGCGGCGCAAACAGCGTCAGCCTGATTCAGGCAAAGGAAAACTACCTGCGTTTCGGCGCGTGCGATGAACGGTTGTCTGAGTTTGCAAGAGAGCCTCGCCCCGAAGAGATATCCATGAAAGAATAAAAATGCTCCCCGAGTTTTAAGTCAGATGGTCATATAGAAGTGTTACAAAGCCACTTTTGATATTGTGTCAAAAGTGGCTTTGCGTCGCTTGCAGCGTTGACGATTCATAATATATTTGTTATACAGGGAGTCTGTAATTCTACTTTTGATGGGTTTGCTCACTAATTATATGAGTGTATACTATATACTGAAAGGAGTGATATTATGAATCAAATTGAAATTGGAAAGTTCATCGCAGAATGTCGTAAAGGCAAAAATATGACACAAAACCAACTTGCTGAAATGTTGAATACAACAAATAAATCTGTTTCGAAATGGGAAAATGGGAATTGCTTGCCTGACGCATCCTTGTATGAGCCATTATGTGATATATTGGGCATAACAATAAATGAATTGTTTGCAGGTCATAAGATCAAGAATGAGGATTATCCAAGAATAGCAGATGCTAATTTAATGCATATGTTAAAATATAATTTATATCAAATGAGTGATAAAAGTGTAGCGTTTGCAGAATTTGATAATGCGTTAAATAGAATGGCAGAAGTTACAACATTATTAAAGCAATTCGGAACAAAGGAAGCAGCCGTTGAATATCTGGTGAAAGAGACAGATCTGTCTATAGAAGAATGCTCAGCTGCTTATGATTATTATATGGATCTGTTTAAAATGGATCAAAATGATCCCGGTTAATTTGTGAGATCAAAAAATAACCCGTGAAGAAAAACTTCACGGGTTATACTTCTTTATCGTTATCTGCATTAAAGCTCGGGGCGCTGGCTGTTTATAATCTTTCGCTCTGTGAGGGCGCTGTGCCATCCTCTATCATCGCCAGCATAAACGGAACGATGTCGGGGTCGAACTGAGTGCCAATGCCCTTGTAAAGCTCGTTGAGGATAACTTCATCAGGCAGCGCCTTGCGGTAGCAGCGGTCGCTGGACATTGCATCGTAGGTGTCCGCAACGCCGATTATCCTTGCAACCAGCGGGATGTCCTCGCCCTTCTTCTGCTCGCAGTAGCCCTTGCCGTCATAGCGCTCGTGGTGATATCTCGCACCCTGAGAGATACCCTCCAGCGCAGTGAAATCCTTGAGGATATCACCGCCTATGGTAACATGCGTCTGAATGATGCGGCGTTCCTCTTCGGTGAGGGCTTCGGGCTTGTTGAGGATGGTATCGGGGATGCCGATCTTTCCTATATCGTGCATGAGGGCTATGTAGTAGATGCGCTCCTGTTCCTCCTCGGAGAAGCCCATCCTGCGTGCGATCTCGGCGGAGTATTCCGCAACTCGTGTGGAGTGACCTTTGGTGTAGGGGTCCTTTGCATCAATGGTCTTTGCAAACGTACTGAGCGACTGGTGCATTATGCGCTTGTATTCATTCTGACGCTTGCGGATCGTGTTGATCTTTATGCGTGCGAATATCATCGCCAGACCTGCGGAAATGCAGATGACAAGCACTGTTATGAGTGTCCAGAACAGCGGCTGCTCATGCAGCTTTTTGGCTTTCGTGATAGGGATCTGTATGATCTGTGGTGCTTCTGTGCCATCGGGAGCGATAAGTCGGATGGTAAAGGTGTACTTGCCGCCGGGGAGGTTAGTGTAGCTGACATTCAAGCTGGTCTCATCGGTCAGAAGGGTTTCCAGACTATCGAAGCCATCAAGGCTGTACGCTATCTTCATGCGGGTGGTGCCTGTGTATGTGAGAGCGGCAAAATCAATGGTGATACGCTGTGCATCGCTGGGAAGCGACAGATTTTCGGGATGCTCGTATACTACTCCGTCCACCACGATGCTGTTGATTATTCCCTTCGGCAGAGCGTTGTCTATCTCGTGGAATGAAAAGGTGTCAACGCCCTGACGGGTGGCGATATATATCGTTCCGTCCTCGGCTCTGTAATTCCAAGTGTTGGCGTTGAGGGAGCCTGTGAGTCCGTGCGTGAATCCATGCTCCACAGTATCTGCGTCTTCTCCCGCCAGAAGCTGAGCCTTGTCAACGGAAAGCACGCCGTTGTTCTGCATGAGCCACAGCTTGCCGTCAATATCGTAGAGATCAAAGACACTGCCGGGACCCTTTGCGAAGTTTGAGAGCTTTCTGAAGCTTCCGTCCTTCCAGTAATACAGGCTGCTGCCTGCACTGATGAAGAATGCGGAAGGATCATCGCTGTCCTGAGCCATACGCAGCACTACGCCTTCGCTGAGGCCCTCGTCAAAGCCGTGGTTGGTCACCTTGCCGTCCTTGATGCGGTAGATTCCGCCGCCGTCGCTGCCTACAAGCAGAGAGCCGTCGGCGCATTCCAGCAGGCTGAGTGAGGAAGCGGTCTCAAGCCCATCCTCAGGGCCGTAGAAAGCTGTCACTTCGTCGTTCCTGATGATAGCCACGCCATTCTGTGTTCCTGCGGCGATAGCGCCGTCGGAAAGCTGCAGCAGAGTTCTGCCACGGGTGCTACTGAGACCGTTTTCGGCATTGAAAGCCAGAATGCTTCCGTCTGCGGGATCGTAGCAGATGATAGCATCATCGGAATACATCGCTATCCACACTCTGCCGTTATCGTCTGTGATGAGATGGCGGATTCGGATTCCGCTGAGCTTTTCCTCTATTTCGGCTTCAACGGGATTCCAGCTGCTGTCGAATATTTCAAGTCCGTCATCCAGAGCTATGTAGAAAAGCTCTCCGCTTCTGGTGATGGCATTTACAGTTGTATCGCCAAGTCCCGAATTGTCGTTCGTGTGGTCGAAGCAGCCTTTTGTGTATTTGATGACGCCGTAGCTTGAGGAGGCGAGCCAGTAGTTGCCCTCATAATCTTTTGTGCAGTAGTTTACAGAGGCAGCATTCTCGTCCGCACCAAGCTCTGTAAAGCCATTTGCGGATATGATACCGAAGCCTGTGAGACCGCATATGAGGATATCTCCCATATCGGTGAGAACAAGCGCATTGTGAGTGGTAACGCCGCCTGTTTCGTATACCGTTACATCAAAGCTTTCCGGGGAAAGTGCTTCGGACGGAAAGGCTATTCTTGCCACCTGTGACTGTGTGCCTACGCAGATGTTGCCCAATGCGTCATTGGCTACGGAATAGAAGCCCGAAGCAAGACCAAGCACATCGGGGGAGATAGTTGCAAGCGTGTTTCCATCGGCGTCAAGCACCAGTCCCGATTCGATATCTGTAGTTGCCCAGAGTCTGTCGTAGCCGTCGCAGGCAATAGTGTAGACAGTGTTGCCTGAGATATCTTCTGACTCAAACGGGATGAGCTTACCGTCCTTTATCACGCCTATGCCAGAATTTGAAGCTGCGTATATCGTTCCATCGGAGTTTTCCGAAAAATCGCGGATGCAAAGGAAGCTGTTTGCGGCTGTGCATTCTATCTTTGTGAACACATCGTTCTCCAGCACGAATACGCCTGCATCGTTTGTTCCTATCCACAGCCTGCCGTCAGAGCCTTCATACAGCGAGCGGATGGAGGATGAGGATATTCCGTTTTCCTCCAGACTGTAGTTGCGGAAGGTGCTGCCGTCATAGCGGATGAGTCCGCCGTAGCTGCCTATCCAGATGTAGCCGTCCGATGTCTGGGTTATGACGTTAGCTTCGCCCGTGGGAAGACCGTTCTGTTCGTTGTATATTGTTACTACGGGATGTTCTCCGTTGATTTCTGCAGCTGATGCGGGGATGCAGAATACGGAAATGCACATCACCAATGCGGCAAACAGCGATATTCCCTTGTGTGCGTTTTTCATGTAGTGTTCTCCTTTATATGACTGAATAACTGGTATCAAGTGTTATTTCATAAGCTTAGTATATTTTTTTCCATAATAATTGTACCACAAAAATGCCGTTTTTGCAATAGTTATTGCTTGTTAAGAAAAAACCAACCCTGCCGCAGAAGCGACAGGGTCATGATCTTATTTTTTCCAGACGGATGGCTTGAACAGAAGCAGCATGGGGAAAAGCTCAAGTCTGCCAGCCAGCATATCGAATATCAGCACCAGCTTAGAGAAGCCTGTGAAGAAACTAAAATTGCAGGTGGGGCCGACGAGATTAAGGCCTGGTCCGATATTGTTGAGCGTGGCTGTTACAGCAGTAACGTTTGTGGTGAAATCATATTCATTGAAGGAGATGAGTACGACCGATGCGGCGAACACAACCACATAGCTTACCATATACACATTTACGGAGCGGACGGTATCATGATTCACTGTGTGCGAATCTATCTTGATCTTTTTCACCATATGCGGATGCACCAGCAGCTCCAGTTCTTTAGCAAGGCTCTTGAACAGTATCAGAAAGCGTGATATCTTGATACCGCCGCCCGTGCTTCCTGCGCAGGCGCCGATGAACATTATCAGAACCAGTACTGTTCTGGAAAGCTCAGGCCACTGATCGAAATCCACTGTAGAAAAGCCTGTGGTGGAAATGATGGAGGACACTGTGAATGAGGAGTGCAGTATAGCTTCCCACACGGATCTGAACATATAGCTTATATCTATCGTGATGATCGTGATAGCGGATGCGACCACAATGAAGAAAGCTTTGACTTCCGTAGTAAAGGCTTCCCTGAACTTGCCTAGCAGTATAAGATAATAGCAGCTGAAGTTTACAGAGAACAGCAGCATGAATACAGTGATTACTATCTGAATATACGGCGAAAAGCTGCCCATGCTGGAGTTAAGGAATCCGAAGCCGCCTGTGCCTGCTGTGGCAAAGGCAGTGTTAAGTGCTTCAAATATGCTCATACCGCCACATAGAAGCAGTATAAATTCCGCAAGTGTTAGAACAAAATATATCGAATACAGTATGAAAGCAGTTGTCTTCACACGAGGAACTATTTTGCTGACGTTGGGACCCGTGCTCTCCGCTTTCATCATTGTCATGTTCTGACCGCCCGAAAGTGGGAGGAATGCCATCACGAACACCAGCACGCCCATGCCGCCTACCCAGTGCATGAAGCTGCGCCACATAAGCATGGATTTGGGCAGTGCCTCTACATCAGAAAGGATGCTTGCGCCTGTTGTGGTGAAGCCTGAAACCGCTTCGAAAAGAGCATCTACATAATTCGGTATTGCGCCCGAAAGGAAGAATGGCATTGCGCCGAAGATACTCAGCGCTATCCAGCTCAGGGCAACGATAACGAAGCCGTCACGGGTATACAGGGTCGTGTTCTGAGGCTTTTTCAGCTTCATCAGGAAGCCTGCAAGCGCACAGAAAAGCGCAGTTCCGAGGAAAAACCAGAAGGCGCCTTCGCCGTATACCACTGCAGTGATTGCGGGAACTGTCATGAACAGTCCCTCAAATATCAGTATCCATCCGAGGATATATATTATCATTTTATAGTTCATAGCTACCTCTGATGTTATTTCATGATATCGGTTATATCGTTTATTTCAGTGCGGTCAGTTACTATTACCACCGAGTCTCCTGCCATGAGTTCGTCATGACCACGGGGTACGATCACCTGCTTACCTCTGAGTATCGCAGCGATAAGCACTCTGCCGTTGAATTTCAGCTCTGCGAGCGGTTTTCCTGCGATAGGCGAGCCTTCCTTGATATTGAATTCCGCAGCCACGATCCTGCCCTTCACAATGCTGTAGAGCGTTTCCATATTGCTGCCGATTGTGTTGTTCATTGCACGGACATAGCGGACGATGATCTCGGCAGTGATATTTTTGGGATAGATGATGGAATCAAGATCCAGATGCTTAATAACGTCATCGAAATCTATACGGTTTATCTTTGTCACGATCTTTCCGTTGCTTATGCGCTTGGCGAAGATCGAAAGGAAGATATTCTCCTCGTCAAGATTTGTAAGAGCAACGAATGCTCCCGCTCTTTCCAGACCCTCCTCCATGAGCAGTGCCTGTTCGGCGGCGTCTCCGTTGATGATCGTCACATTCTCAAGCTCCGCACAAAGCTCATCGCAGCGCTTCGGACTCTTTTCGATGATCTTCACGGCAGTATTACCCGAACGCTTCAGAAGCTTGCAGAGATAGAATGCCAGCTCGCCGCCGCCGACTATCATAACATCCTTTACAGAGTTCAGCTTGTAGTTTGTCTTTCTGAAAAAGTCATTTGCGTTTTTAGGCGTAGCGATAAAGGAAATAACGTCTTTTTCTTCGAACACCAGGTCGCCGTTTGCGATAAGCGCTTCGTTCTCGCGTTCTACCGTGCATATCAGAACATCTACATGGAATTTTCCTGCAAGCTCTTTTACGGCGCAACCCACAAGAGGACTTCCCTCGGGCAGACGGAATTTCATCATTTCAACCCTGCCTTTTGCAAAGGTATCTATCTTCATGGCAGAGGGGAAGCGCAGCACACGGGCGATCTCCGCTGCGGCTGCAAATTCGGGATTGATGACCATTGCGAGACCCAGCTCATCCTTCAGATAAGCGGCTTCGCTGCTGTACTGAGGGCTGCGCACACGGGCGATGGTCTGACAGTCGCCTGCTTTCTTTGCGATAAGGCAGCAGAGAAGATTCAGCTCATCCGAGCCTGTTACCGCAATAAGCAGATCAGCATGCTCGATGTGTGCTTCTTTCAGCGTGAGGAGAGTAGCTCCGTTTCCGATGACTCCCATTACATCATGTTTTGATGATACTGCATTTACACGCTCGCTGTCGGTATCTATAATGGTTATATTGTTGCCTTCTTCGTTAAGCTGTGCCGCAAGAGTCTCGCCGACCTTGCCGCAGCCAACAATGATTATATTCATATATTTATTCCTTTCAGTACGGTGATCTGCACATAGATATAATATACATTATTTATGTGAATTTGTCAACTGATATATTTTTATTAGCTGTCCT
The DNA here is from genome assembly GCA_045532595.1 of Oscillospiraceae bacterium. Taxonomy (GTDB): domain Bacteria; phylum Bacillota; class Clostridia; order Oscillospirales; family Ruminococcaceae; genus CAG-115. The sequence goes on from JAZSGG010000122.1 coordinate 29,720, forward strand.
GAAAAGATCTGCGGTAATTGGCAGATGCTGTGGAATTGTGCTTGATTTTGTTGTGAATATATGGTATACTGTTAAGTGTCATAATGGCGTAGTTATATGTTGAAAGGATGGTTTGATGTTTTGCCCTAATTGCGGCACTCATATGAGTGATGATTTGAAATTCTGCACTATGTGCGGATTTCAGCTCCCTGCTGCGGTAACAGCGGATGCGGCACCTGCACCCTCCGGTGATGCGCCTACTATGCTCTTTACACCGTCAGGCGGTGCGGAACCTGCTGCTGCGGGTCCTGCTATGACAGCAGAAGTATCGCAGCCTTCCGTACAGCAGCCACCGTATTATCAGCCTGTACAGGGAAGAGAAGTGCCTTTAAGCTATATTGCAGAGCCTGTGCGAAAGAAATCTATGGCAAAGATCATCATATTCTCGCTGCTTTTCGGCCTGTTTATTCTTGTTTTCGGATCGGCGACAGCGATTACGGGTATAGCAAGAGACGTGCTTGCGGGTCATAATCTTTCTGAGGCGGTAGCGGATTCTCAGCTGAGCGAGATCGTTATCGGTGATATCATCCTTGATGCTTCTTTCGGTGACTTCCTGGCAGAGCAGCTTGAGGACAATGGTCTGGATAAGGAGACCGCAGAAGAGGTCAGCAAGGATATCAATATGTTCATCGAAGAGAATATCGATGATGACACTACTATCGGCGAGCTGGCAGTTATGCTGGCTGATGATGAGGATATCAAGACAAAGGATGTGGAGAAGCTTATTACCGCTTCAGGTCTTACCCGTGCCATTGCGGATGTTGTGGCGGCGTACGAGGATCATCTTGTCACAGGAGAGGATGTTACCTGCCTTTCCGTATCAAAAATAATGAAGATCATCGAGAAATTCCATGAGGAGTTCGATGATCGTACAGATACGCATTATTCTATCGATCTTGATATGATCGAGAATGTCATTGAAGATAATGATGATATCCTTAAAGATATAGCTCCCCAGAAGACGATTCCTGGAATCAGCAAGTATACTTCTCTTGCACTTTCACCTGTAACCATCATCCTGCTGGCGGTCTTTACTGCTCTGTTTGCTGTGCTTGTTGCGGTTACATCAAAAAGCATCCCTGCGGCGTTTGTCACAACAGGTGTGTGTTCGATGCTGATAGGTATAGCATTTATCATAACTACCTTCCTTGATAAGACTTTCCTGAAGCTTATCGGTCTGGAATATGATGTTATAAACACCTTTGTGAAGGAGCTTCTGGATGAGGCGCTGTTTTCTGAGATGTTCAGATATGGTATCATCATTGCAGTTGCAGGTGTTGTATCGGTAGTTATCGGCGTTGTGATCAGTGTGACAGCTTCTGCTGTTGCAAGGAAAAAGGCGCTGAATCAATAAGATTAATTTTTGGAGGTATATAATATGTTTTGTCCAAATTGCGGGAAAGAAATTCCCGATATAGCAAAGTTCTGTCCTATCTGTGGCAGCAGTTTTGCGGCAGCGGTCGAGCAGATCGCTCCCCCTCCTGTTCCCGAAGCAGAGCCTGATGAAGCTCCCACAATGATCTTTGGATCTGCTGTACCTGAGTCCGATCCTGTCACTCAGTTGCAGGAGGAGCCTGTTGCGGAGGCAGAACCCGAGGCTGCTCCTCAGGAAGAAGCGGTGTCCCAGTATGAGGAAGCTCCTGCTCCCCAGTACGAGGCTGCGCCTCAGTATGAAGCGGCTCCTGCACCTCAGTATGCAGCGGCTCCTGCTCCTCAGTATCAGGCAGCACCTGCTCAGGCTCCCAAGAAGTCCAATATGAAGCTTATTGCGATCATTGCTGCAGCAGCTGTTGCGGTGATCGTTCTGGTAGTTCTGCTCATTTCCATGATGGGTGGCAGCGGCTCCGGTACATATATCGGCACACGTTACAGATATTATTCCGGTGAAGAGTCTGTGTTTGTTTTCCTGGGCGATAAGATGATCGCCGAGATCGAAGTAGACGTTGAAGAAGGCCGTGAGTATCGTGTAGTTGAAGATGCAAAATATGCTGTTGATCACTCGACCATGGCGTTACTTACAACCGATGGCGGACTTTACTTTTTCAAGGGCGCTACTAAATATGATGTAGCAGAAGACGAGGATATCACCAGCATCAGAATGTCCGATAACGGTTCTGCGCTTGCTTATCTCATTGATGATGATGGCGACTATACGCTCAACCTGTATACAGGCGGAACACCTACCGCAATTGCAGAGAGTGAATCTGCAGATGACGGATACTGGTTCTATTATGAATATGATCTGTCTCCCGATGGAAGCACTGTAGTTTATACGACTTATGACAAGAAGGATAAATACACCATCTCAGCTTATAAGAATGGCAAGGTATATGAGATCGCTGAAAACCTTGATATCTACTATGTTTCGGAAAACGGCAAGTATATCTATCTGCGTGACAATGAAGATGAGAAGATGATGGTGTATGAGAATTTTACCAACGAGATCGCTAAGATCAAGCATTTCGATCAGGCATTATATTCTTCCAATGACAATGAGTCGCTTATCTATTATGATGATAATGATAAATGTGTGATGATCTATCACCCTTCAATGGAGAAGCCCATCGAGCTTACCGAGGATGAGATAAATCTTATATCTGCGTATTATACCATCAACAATTTCAGCAATTTTGATGACTTTATTGTAGAATGCGATGATAATATCGTTCGCTATATACGCAAGGGCGATAAGTATGAGGAGATCAAGATCGCATCCCATGTGGACAGCTACAAGCTTTCCCGTGACGGCAAGAAGATGGTATATACGAAGAAGGGCTCTCTGTATATCGTTGATGTTACTGCGAAGAAGCCTGAGCCTGTAAAGATCTTTAGCGACATGGGCGACCATTCATCCATCTACGCTTCCGATGATCTGAAGCACCTCTACTTCTACGACGAGGACGGCAACCTCATGTACAGCAACGGCAAGCCTGACAGCGCAGTTGAGATTGCTGACGAAGATGTTTACAACTTCACTGTTACCGCTGACGGTAATTGCCTGTATCTCTATGAATATGAGGATAAGAACAATAATTACGAAAGAGACAGCGGCGACACAGCAGAACTGTACTGCTCCTTCAAGGGCGGCAAGCCTGTTCAGGTAAGTGATCCTGATGAGGCGTACAGTTTAAGCAGATTAGGCGATTATATCTACATCCGCATCGATGATGAGCTGTTTATCACAAAGGACTGCAAGAAGTTTGAAAAGCCCGACGTTGATCTCGGCTGATATAAAAACATAAGGAGACGCTGCGGCGTCTCCTTTTTTGCATATATCATAAGAAAAGCCGCTTCCGACTATCAAGTCAGAAGCGGCTGAGTTTATTTGTGTTAAGAATTACTTGATAACTCTTACTGCAACAACGCCTTCAAAGCCCTTCAGCTTTGTCTCGATGCCGTCTGTGCTTGCTGCGGTAACATCCAGAACGGTGTAAGCCATATCCTTCTTGGACTTGCATACCATGTTCTCAATGTTCATGCCTGCAGCTGTGCAAGCGCCTGTCAGGTTGTTCAGGATACCCTCTGCGTTCTTGTGGAGTACGCAGATCTTAGCGTCGCCGGACATGGGAACTACAACGTTGGGGAAGTTTACGCTGTTGATGATATCGCCCTTCTCGAGGTAAGCGATGATCTCGTTTACTGCCATAACTGCGCAGTTGTCCTCACTCTCGGGAGAGGAAGCACCCAGATGAGGCATTGCTGTAACGCCGTCGATACCGATCAGATCGTCTGTTACGAAGTCTGTAACGTAAGCAGCCATACCGCCGTTTGCCAGAGCGTCGATGATTGCCTTGCTGTCAACCAGATCAGCACGAGCGAAGTTCAGGATGCGAACGTTCTTCTTCATTGTAGCGATGGACTCAGCATTGATCATGCCCTTTGTCTCAGCTGTTGCGGGAGCGTGCAGAGTGATGTAATCGCACTGCTCGAAGATCTCCTTGTTGCTCTTTACATAGTGAACTCTGTCGGAGAGGTGGAGAGCGCCGTCAACGGAGAGGAAGGGGTCTGCGCCATATACTTCCATACCCAGATCAACTGCTGCGTTTGCAACCAGAGCACCGATAGCGCCCAGACCGATAACGCCGAGCTTCTTGCCCTTGATCTCGGGACCTGCGAACTGGCTCTTGCCCTTTTCAACCAGCTTGCCTACGTTGTCGCCCTCGCCCTTCAGGGTCTTGAGCCAATCCATGGAAGCTGCAACCTTTCTGGAAGCCATGAACAGACCGCAGAGAACCAGCTCCTTAACAGCGTTAGCGTTAGCGCCGGGAGTATTGAAAACTACGATACCCTTCTCGCTGCACTTGTCGATCGGAATGTTGTTTGTGCCTGCGCCTGCTCTTGCGATCGCAAGGAGGTTCTCGGGCAGCTCCATCTCGTGCATGGAAGCGGAACGTACCAGAACTGCATCGGGATCAGCCATATCCTCAGCGAAAGTGTACTTGCTCTTGTCGAAGAGGTCTGTACCGCAAGCTGCGATCTTATTGAGTGTAAGAATATTGTACATGGGTTTATTCTCCTTTTGTTATATGATATGTGTAGGGGCGACCAGTGGCCGCCCGCTATTAATGCTTGCTTTTAAGACGGGCGGGAAGCCCGCAGATGCAAGGAAATCGACCCGCAGGCGTACTTTGTGTACGTCAAGCGGTCGGTTGACGCAGCAGATATGGGGTTAGCGCCCGTCTTATGCGTTTTCTTCCTCGAACTTCTTCATAAAGTCTACCAGAGCCTGAACGCCCTCGATAGGCATAGCGTTGTAGATGGAAGCTCTCATACCGCCAACGGAACGGTGACCCTTCAGGTTCTCAAGGCCTGCAGCCTTAGCTTCCTTAACGAACTTAGCATCCAGCTCCTCGTTGCCTGTAACGAAGGGAACGTTCATCAGGGATCTGTCCTTAGCCTCAACTGTACCCTTGAACAGCTTGCTGCTGTCGAGGAAATCGTACAGGATCTTAGCCTTCTTCTCGTTGTGAGCCTTCATAGCCTCAAGGCCGCCCATCTTCTTGATCCACTTGAATACCTTGCCGCAGATGTAGATGCCGTAGCAGGGAGGAGTGTTGTAGAGGGAGTCGTTGTCTGCCTGAGTCTTCCACTTCAGCATTGTGGGAGTGCCGGGGAGAACATCGTCAGTGATGAGGTCCTCACGGATGATAGCGATAACAACGCCTGCGGGACCAACGTTCTTCTGAACACCGCCGTAGATTACAGCATACTTGCTTACATCAACAGGCTCGGACAGGAAGCAGGAGGATACGTCAGCAACGAGATCCTTGCCCTTTGTGTTGGGCAGCTCCCAGAACTTTGTGCCGTAGATTGTGTTGTTTTCGCAGATGTATACATAGTCAGCGTCCTCGGGGATAGCGAGGTCGGAGCAATCGGGAATGTAGGAGAAGGTCTTGTCTGCGGAGGATGCTACGTCGATAGCCTCGCCGTACATCTTAGCCTCCTGCCATGCCTTCTTAGCCCACTGGCCTGTGATTATGTAAGCAGCCTTCTTGTTCTTCATCATGTTCATGGGAACCTCTGCAAAGAACTGGGAAGCACCGCCCTGCAGGAACAGTACCTTGTAGTTGTCGGGGATGTTCATCAGTTCACGCAGATCCTTCTCTGCATCCTTGATGATCTCATCGTAAGCCTTGGAACGGTGGGACATTTCCATAACGGACATGCCTGTTCCACGGTAGTCCATCATTTCGTCTGCTGCTTCTCTGAGTACTTCCTCGGGGAGCACAGCGGGGCCTGCGCTGAAGTTGTAAACTCTTTTCATAGTTTGCCTCCTGTAAATTTACGGCAGCGGGGTACTGCCGCTTTAATTAATAAAATCAACATTATTATTATACGGCAATTTTGCCGATATGTCAAGGGTGAATTACATATTATGAGCAATTTTTTACATTATTTTTTCGGATTTCCGCACGCTGTTTGTTTTATAGCTTAAGCATCTCGCAGAGAGCATCCCTGCTCTGCGCCAGCTCGTCGAAATCCGCATAATTGTGGCGGTAAAGCTCCACGATGTAGCTGCCGTCATACCCGTAGGCGCACATCCTTTCGTGCAGCGCCCTGAAATCAAAGCAGCCCTTGCCGATGGGAAGGCAGTCGTGATCTGCGTCTGCGTCGCTCACATGGCAGTGGATTATGCTCTCGCCGAGAGCGTCCGCTTGTGCGAGGATATCCGCACCGCTGCGGCGTGCCTGTTTCAGATCCAGCACGAATTTAGCGTACTTTCCGAGTTCCCGCTTCATCATCTTCAGGAAGTCAAGCTCGCCCGAAAGGCAGTAGCAGACATTCTCCTGTGCCACGGTTATGCCGTATTCTTCGGCGATCTCTGCAAGCAGACGGAACTGCTTCACATAATGCTCAGGCGTGCATTTGCTGCTCTTTATAGCACCGTGCAGCACGAATATCTTTGCACCGAGCCTGTTCATGCCCTCAAAGAAACCACGGTACAGCGTCAGCATCTCCTCAATGCGGCGGTCGTAGGTGCCGAAGAGGTACACCGACTCCATCGGCGATGAGAACGGATGCAGCGACGGCACGGTGATGCTGTGCTCATCCCTGATATCCGTCATTATTGAGATGATAGGCTCCTGAGCTTCACAGGTGCTGTTTGCGAACACCTCTATGGTCTTTATGCCTCGCACTGCAAGCTCCTTGAAGGCCTCCTCCGCATGGAGAGGGTAAAGAGAAGCGGTAGATACGCCGATGTTCACAAGATCACCTCCAAATAGTCATGTTAAAATAATAACACATTCTCGGGATAATTGCAATACTTTTATACAAAAATTTCCGATTTGACATAACTGTATGCTCATGATATAATCAATACAACAAATGGATATTCAGGGCGGTGAGAAAATGAACGTGAGTTCCGATAAGCTGAAAGTTCTGAATCGTGACGCAGTAAAATACATAGCGATATCTGTCATGTTTTTGGGTCATTTGTTTTCCTGGCTCGGTGCTATGAGGGGCGTGCCGCTTTCCGAGATGCCCTGGTGGCAAGATCTTCTTAGCAGGCTTTCGCTGTTCTGTCCGCCTGTGATGTTCTTCTTTATAGCGGACGGCTACCACTACACCCGTGACCGCAAAAAATACGCTCTGAGACTGCTGCTGTTCGCCTGCATAACTCAGATACCGCACTGGCTCGTTTTTCAGCCAACCAACGGCTGGTTGACTACTAATGTGATATTCACACTGCTTTGCGGACTGCTTGCGATAATGGTGTGGGAAAGTCATTTCAGGAAATGGCAGCGCATAGTGCTGATAATCCTGCTTATCGTGGCAAATTATATTTTAATGTCCGACTGGATCATATTCGGCCCTATGTTCATACTTCTTCTGCATATATTCCGTGACAGACCAAAGGCACGGCTTATTGCATTCACCGCAACAGCAGCGGTGTGGATGTTCTTACTGATATTCACGGGCGGTTGTGTATGGATCGGTGGATTTATAAGCTTTGGTGTGGTAATGCTCGCATACTTCTGCATGACGACATTCTACAATGGCAGGAAGGGAAAGCATCCCGTCTTTGCAAAATGGTTCTTCTATGCATTCTATCCGCTGCATTATATCGTTATCTGGCTGATATTCAGGCTGACACAATAATCATATGAACACAAAAAATAACCTGAGAAGTGTATTCTCAGGTTATTCTTGTCTATGGAGAGGTCAGCATCAGAACTTGACTGTCGCTGTGAAGGTGTTCTGTTCGCACTTTATCTTCATCGTGCAGCTGTTGCGCCGGCAGGCGCTCTTTGCAATTGCAAGACCCATTCCCGAGCCTGTGCGGTCGCTGCGGCTCTCGCTGCCCTTTGTGAAGGGAGCAGTCAGATCCTGACTCTGCAGGCTTGCGGTGTTGTTGCAGGTGTTCACGACGCTTATGCTCTTTGCTTTGGAGGATACTGTGATGCTGCCGCCGTTTGGTGTGTACTTCACCGCATTTGTGATGAGGTTTTCCATCACCTGCGAGATGAGCGCAGGGTCTGCGGTGACGATGCAGCTGCCCTCGGAGTTGTAGGAGATGCCCTTTTCCTCTGCCTGAGGACGGTACTTTTCGTAAAGCTCATTTGTGAGCGCTGTCACGTCCACCTGCTCCTTGTGGAGCGCTGTGCAGTTCTCCACTTTGGAAAGTTCAAGCGTGGAGGAGATGATGGAGTTCATGTAGTTTACATTCTCGATGATGGCTGAGGTGTAGTGGTCATTCTTTTCGGGATGCACGCCGTTTGCGAGATTCTCCGCATAGCCTGAAATGGCAGTGAGCGGACTCTTCAGGTCGTGTGCGAGAGCGTCAACCATGCTGCGGCGCATCTCGTCGGAATCAAACTTTGCGCTGTATTTTGTATGGGAGAGCTTCGCCCAGATAAGGGACACTGCCAGAATTATCACGAACAGCACGGCATAGTCGATGAGGAAGAAGCCGCCGAGACTTGCCCACATATCATAGGTCGCATAGCTGTAGAGGGCATATTCTCTGCCGTTGTATTTGAATGTATCGTATTGGGTGTGCAGGACGTTTTTCTCGGTCTGATAAAGCTCGTTCAGTGCGTTATAACCCTCGATCCCGGGATTGTTCTTTACCGTCTCGGTAAGCAGCCTGAGATTTTCGTTGTCATGTAAGGTTCCTACAGCTATGGAAATCACTCTGTCGCCATAGTGGGTATAATTATCCTTGTCGGCAGGTGTGAAGTCCTTTTCGGCAAGTATGCCGAGTCCTGTGCTGAGATATTCGTCATTATACTCTGTGACAGTCACAATACCGGGCAGAAAGCTGCCGTCCTCCCGTACATATATATCATTTAAATCGAACATGACGTTCATGCTGTTGTATTCCATGTAGAAATCCAGCACAGCCTTGTCCTCACAGATGTAGATGTTGGTCTTTTCGTCGCCCTCATTTCTGTGGAAAGCGTACAGTGCAAAGCCTGAATCGGTGATGATCTCGCCTGTTTCGGCGTCAGTGATGACCATAGCCTTTTGTGTTCCCATAGAGTCGTCGATGATGTAATCTGAGTAGATAGCCATCCTGTACTTTACAAGAGTCTGAGGCAGGCCGTTGATGCTGTCCTCAAGGATGGTCGCCTTTGTGCTGGCAAATTCAAAGGAGCACATGGATTCGTTAGCCACCCAGAACATGTCGCTGATGACGACCGTGCCGATGGCACACAGCACCACGCATGTGATAAGCAGCGGTATGAAGCGCTTTAAAAAGAAGTGTGCGAATGTGAGTTTTTTTCTTGTTTTTCCTGTCATATGATTACCCCCGTAGTTTAATGTCAATCAGTGATCTTGTAGCCTTTTTTCATTACCGTTTTTATCTGGTCACCTGCGGAGCCGAGCGATCTTCTCAGCTTTTTGATGTGGTTATCCACCGTTCTGTCGCCGCCGAAATAATCGTAGCCCCATATCCTTGTGAGCAGCGTCTCACGGTCAACTGCCCAGTCCTTATGCTCCATCAGATATTTCAGTATCGCAAACTCCTTCGGAGCAAGCTCCACGTCCCTGCCGTCCGCATTGACGTTCAGCGTGATCGGATCGAGACATATACCGCCGCAGCGAAGCTCTCTGCTCAGCACCATGCCCTTTGAACGCTTCAGCAGAGCCTGCACCTTTGCATGCAGCTCCGCAAGGGAGAACGGCTTTACTATGTAGTCGTCGCAGCCCAGCTCGTAACCGTACAGGACGTCCTCCTCACGGGCTCTTGCCGTGAGAAACAGCACGGGTATGTCGCTTTTTCTGCGGATCTCTCTGCACAGTGAGAATCCGTCTATGTTCGGGAGCATCACATCCAGCATTATGAGATCAAATTCGTTCTCGCTTATCTGTGTGAGACCCTCGTCGCCGTCAGCCGCTTCTGTGAGCTGCAGGTCGCTCTTGCTGCTGAAGTAGTCCGAGATGACCTCTCTAATGTTGTGATCGTCCTCCACAAGTAGAATCCTGTAAGCCATTTCCTCGCCTCCGTTGATATGAGTTTACCACACAGATGTATCTTTTCTGTATCCTTTTGTGGTATTTTCAGGGGATTTTCATCTGATTGACATTTCTTTGTAAAACTATTATACTATAAATAGAATAAAAATGAAAGGGGGAGTCTCCGTGAGTTATATCAGCTTCGATAATGTGAGCAAGAGCTTCGGCGGTGTCCCTGTAATAAAAAACGCAGCCTTTTCCGTTGAAAAGGGCGAGATATGCGGCTTTGTGGGCAGGAACGGCAGCGGCAAGACCGTGCTGTTCAAGCTGCTTACGGGGCTTCTCGTTCCCGATGAGGGCAGCATCACTATAGACGGAAAGGAGCTTTCACGCAAGGGACGTTTTTATGATTCCCTCGGCGTGATGATAGAGACTCCGGGTTTCATTCCGCATTACAGCGGACTCAAAAACCTGAAGATACTGAACTCCATGAGCGCATCTCCTGTGAGCATTCCCGAGATATGCGCACTCATGAAAAGACTGGGACTGGATCCGAAAAACCGCCGCCCCGTGCGGACATATTCCCTCGGTATGAGACAAAAGCTCGGTATAATACAGGCGGTGATGAACGCCCCCGAGCTTCTGGTGCTGGATGAGCCGATGAACAGCCTCGATACTCAGTCCGTTGAGGAGATACGAAAGCTGTTTTCGGAGCTGAATGACCTCGGCACTACGATAATCCTTGCAAGCCACATCGCTGAGGATATCGAGACGCTCTGCACCCGTATATACTGCATAGACAATGCGCAGGTAACAGAGGTGGCAAAGCCATGAGATTCCTGAAAACAGACCTAAAACGTGTGTTTACCGAGCCTGCATTCTATATAAGCGTTTCACTGGGGCTTGTGCTGCTGTTCGGAGCGTTTGCGTTCCTGATGATAAGCGGTGAAACGGACAGGCTGTATGTCACTGCGCAGTCGCTGGCGCTGCCGTTCGTGGCGCCTGTGCTGGCTGCTATGCCGTATTCGGTGATGATAATGCAGGAGAAGGAGACCCGCTACTCATCCCTTATGACGATAAAGCTGAGAAAAGGCGGCTATGAGCTGAAACGCCTGCTCGTCTGCGGAATATCGGGAGCGGTGGCGCTGCTTATACCGCAGCTTCTGCTGTTCGCGGTATGCGCTATCATGGGCGGCATTGATGACATGAGCTTTGCGGTATGGGGACTCATCCTGCCCGTGACCTTTGGCTTCGGCTATGCTGCAATATCCTATGGGCTTACATTCGTGAACCGTCAGCGTTATGTGCCGCTCGTTATGCCGCAGGTGCTTTATCTGCTGTGCATCTACGCATTCCCGCATCTGAAGCTTGAGGAGTATTATCCGCCGCTGGATATCTCACCCTCCATCTACGGCGGAGAGATCATTGCAGCACGCTTCATGCTGCCGCTCGTGCTGACGATAGCTGCAGTGCTGCTCACTCTTTTCGGAAAGGCAGGTGGACGCCGATGAAAAAGCTGAGAGGCTTAGGCTTCAGTCTTTCCGAGCATATCCCTATGGCGAGATGGTGCCTTGCCCTGGCGGTGATAGCGTTCACGGCGGTGGTGAGCGTGTATAAATACATTGATCTTGCGGATACAGCAGCTTTTTCAAGTCTGGAGGTAATGTTCCTTATCCTGACGGACGTGATGAATATCGTGTTCATCTATCTGCCGCTTTATCTGTTCGTTGTGAGCGGAATAACGTTTGACAGGGGATTTGGCGGAATTGAGATGCTCCGCTGCGGCAGCAGGGCGTCATGGCTCGGCGGAAAGCTCATGACATATCTGATAAACACGCTGATATTCTTTGCAGCGATGATCGTGATAGATATGGTGGTGTGTTCCTGCGCATTCGGCTTCAGCAGCGTATGGAGCGGAGATTTCGTCGGCTTCCGTGTGATGTTCGGTCAGCCTGCGGAGGATTTCGCACAGCCGCCTGTGCCTACGATAATTTCGGCTGCTGCGGCGGTGTGTCTGTTCTACGTTATGTGCGGAATGGTAAATATGCTGGTGTCGCTGCTGACGGACAGGGAATCTGTGGCGATGTTCGTATCGCTGCTCGTGGGAATACTATCGGGACTCGCAAATATGCTGCTGGCGTCAAACGGAATGATGTGGCAGCTGATACGCTGCGGCGCGCTGCTCGTGCTGTGTGCTGCGATATACGGCTTGTGCGCTCTGGCGGTGCGCAAAAAGGATCTCTGCGGAAAAAAGCTTTACTGATAACATGGAAAGGAGAGTGCGGACATGAAGCTGCTGAAGATATTCATCATACTTGCGGTGGGCGCACTCAGCCTTTTTGCGGCGGTGCATTTCACCACCATTCATGCGCAGGAGACGGCTGAAAAGGAAAAGAGCCTTGCGGAAGCGCTTCTGCAGAATCAGATAAAGGCCGAGATAGAAAAGGCGGAGCAGAAAGCACAGGAGGAGCTGGGCGAGGCGCTCGTGACCACTGTAGTCACCACGAAACCGCCCGAGACCACCACGACCGCAGCCACTCAGACCGAGCCTGTCATTGAGACGGAAGAGCCTGTTGAGACAGCAGAGCCTACCGAGGAAACACAGCCGCCTATCGAAAAGAATGAGTCCACGGAAACCGCCGAGCCTGAGGAGATAATCACCGAATTCACCCGTGGCGGCATCCTGCCGACAGACAGAACAGGCATTCCCGTGCGTTCAATGTTCGGACTTTCGGAACCTGAAATGATGCGTGTGGCAAACTTCCTTATCGACCACTATTTCCTTGACGGAAACGTGTATGTGGCGAACGAGACCCGTCCTGCGCTTAAAGAAAAGAAGCTGCTTGCACACCGTATGGAAAGCGGTGCGATACAGGCGGTCAACATGATCTACGGCAGCATTGATCTGTCGGATATCACATCCATCATGAAGGTGGATTATGCGGCTTTGGGTGCGGAGTTTGAACGGCTCAGGGATGAGTTCATTGCAGAATACAAGGGTGCTGAAAAGTACGGCGAGGAATTTGGCAGGCTGTATGATGGCTGCGTCGCATATTACGGCAGGCTGATACTTGCGATGAGCAGGATGGATGATGTGGCGGATGAGTACAGGAATTCCACCAATGCGGTGCTTGCGGCGGCGCTGATGATGACAAGGCTTGACGATGTTATCATCCCCGAGATCATGGCGGTGCTGGAGGAGTCCTTTGGTCTTATAGAAGCGTCCCACGAGATCTTTCTGGAAGGCACGCAGGGAACTCGTCTGCTTACCCGTGAGGAGGTAACGGATATCATCGTGAACCCTGCGCTGGTGCTGGATACTGGACTTGCATAAAAACAATGACCCGATAAGGATATTAGTCCTTTTCGGGTCATTTTGCACTATTCCGCTTCTGTGACAAAGGCTGTGTAACCGTCGGCTCTCGCTTTTGCTGCGTATCTCTCGGCGTTTTCGGGGCTGCTGAATGCTCCTATCTGCACACGGTAGAGCTTCTTTGCGGGAGATTTAAGCGCCTGCACCTTTTCTCTGAACCAGTCCATGTCCTTGCCGAAGCAGGAGAGCCAGTTTTCGGGGTCGCCGTGGTTGTTGGCGTAACCCAGTGCGTGTGCCTCCTTGTGGCTGACTATATTCTTCACTGGGATTCCGAATTTATCACACCATTCACGGCAGAGCTTTGCGGCAAGCTCGAATGCTTCCTCAAAATACTTTTCATCCTCCAGAGCGTCCTCGCATATCTCAAACTGCAGATACGCGGGGGAGTAGTTGTAGCTGCCCCTGCTGCCGCTTGCGCAGTTCCAGCAGCAGATATCGTAGGGAAGCAGCTGCGCCGCCCTGACCACACCGTCCTTGTCCCTGCCAATCACTGCATGGGGGCATGCTTCCCAGTCGGGACGGTCGTAGTAGTTCCTGTAGATGTTCGTGCCGCAGATATCGGGTGCGTTCACATAGCGTTTCAGCATTGGGTTGTTCACGCCCGTGCTGTGTACCACGATGCCTGCAGGCTTTCCCTTAGGCATCCTTCTGTGCGCCTTATAGCAGGGATTGTTCACTGCCATGGCTTCAAATGTCACTGCCATGCTCGTCCTCCTTCTGTGTATGAGCGTATGTGCTGTCTGTAAGACCCTCTCCGATGATGTAAGCCACCACCGCAGCACCTGACATGATGCAGCCACTCACTGTTTCAGCTGCGGCAGAATCTCCGCCGAAAGCTACGATAAGTCCGCTGATGAAAGCGGCCAGCGCCAGCCAGAACTTGCGGGATGTGAGCTTTCTGATGATGTTATCTTTCATTTGTGTTACCTCCTTCCAGATCGCTCAGGCGGTGATTTATCACCTTTATCTGCTCCTCTATCACGGGCATCCTGCGGGCGAAATTGTTATGCTCCGCCACCTTGTTTTCCAGCTGCTGTATGCGGTATGCCGTGAGCTTTCCGCTGACGAGTATTCCGCCCAGCGAGCCTGCCAGAGTTCCTGCCAGTGATATCAGGGCAACTATTACCGAATTGTCCATTTTTCCTCCTTTCACGGGAGCGGATATCGTTTTTGCTCCCCGTGGCAATAGTACCGCATAAGCAGCTGAAAAAAACTGCACAACTCATTGACAACGGGGCGTGCAGGGTGTATAATATACGAAAAAACAGAAAGGGGTAATATATTAATGAAGATGAAAAGACTTTTACCGCTGCTGCTTGCCGCAGCTCTGCTGAATACAGGCTGCAGCTCGGACGAGGTATCAGAAAGTGTTGCAGGCAACGAGGAAAACACCGATACCGTGGTCATAGACACTATAGAGACAGACGAGAACTCTGCCCCTGCCGCAGCTCCCGCCCCTGTTACGGAGGAGGCTGACACTGCTGAGGCTTTGGTCACTGCGGAGACAGTAACTGCCGAAGCAGACGAGGATAAGACCGTATTCCCCGCAGGCATATGGATGCTTTATGAGATAACTGTTGTTGATGAGCGCATCCCTGTAGGATACTGCTTCACGAATGACGATGGTCTCAGCGGAGAGAACTGGCTGTTCGAGGATGGCTCAGGCTATCAGTTTGAATACGAGATCGGTATCAATGAGATATTTGTTACCGTTGACGGACAGAATGTTACTGTTCCTGTGGTGGGAGGAGATCTTTCCTATACGATGCTGGATATCCCCGATTGCGGCAGAGTGGATATGGTGTATTTCTCCGAAGGTGGAAAGGCTGATATCCCTGAGTTCTACTCCAACGAAGAGCTGGGAGAGCTTGCGCTGCAGTATTACACGACGCTGTATGACTATACTCCCGGTTGTGTGGGAACTCAGTCCAACGAGGACGGCACAGTCACCATCCAGCTCTATGACAGCCTTGAGGATCACAACTCCACAAGTGCATGGTACAGGGTGGACAGATGGTCAACAGAGGGCTGGGACGATATCACAGGTGAAGAGATAAATTTCCTTGCTGCTTTGCTTGATGCTGAATAATATATATCCGCTCCGATGAGGGGCGGATATTTTTGTGAAAAACGGCAAATAAAATGGGGTTGTATTTTAAGGGAAAATGTGTTACAATAAACTGTATTGATATTTTCAGTAATACTATCTCGGAAAAGGAAGTGAGTGCATGAACGCAGACCCCGGGCAGGCGCGAAGTTGGCTGTCAGATAAAATCGCATACAGATCTGCTGCGGAAGCGTTTGTTTGCACTGCGGCGGGTCTCTTTGCGCAATAAGCAAGGAGAGTGAGAAGATTGATAAAGTATTACAAGAGCTGTGAAAACCGCCTTTGCGAGATAGAATCCGCAGAGCAGGGCAGCTGGGTCTATGTGGTGAATCCCACTGAGACCGAGATATCCGAGCTGGAGGAGAATCTTCACATCGAGCGTGACTACATCCGTGCCGCACTGGACGAGGAGGAGCCTTCCCGTATCGAAGCGGACGACGGTGTAACGCTGATCGTCGTGGACTATCCCGTAGCGGATACCGAGAACAACCCCGAAAAGACCCTGACCTACACCACAACGCCTATGGGTATCATAATCACAGGCAGCAACGTGGTAACGGTAAGCGCAAAGGAAAATCCCATTGTGGATGATATGGCAAAGGGCGTCGTAAAGGGCGTGTTCCCGCATTTTAAGACAAGATTCGTGTTCACGATACTTCTGCGTATCGCAGCACGTTACTTACAGTATCTGAAGCAGATCGACAAGCTGACAAGCTACGTTGAGGGAACTCTGCACAAATCCATGCAGAATAAGGGTCTGCTGCAGCTGCAGGGACTGGAGAAATCACTGGTATATTTCTCCACCTCACTCAAATCCAATGAGGCTATCCTGAACAAGCTGATGCGTGGCAGATATCTGAAGCTTTACGAAGAGGATCAGGATCTTCTGGATGATGTTCTGATCGAGGTGCGTCAGGCGGCTGAGATGACGGGTATCTACAAGGACATTTTAAAGAGTACCATGGATACCACGGCAAACATCATCTCCAACAACCTGAACATCGTCATGAAGCGTATGACGACGCTTACCATCATCATTGAGATACCCACGCTGGTGTTCAGCTTCTACGGAATGAATATCAACGCAAATTCGGGCGGTCTGCCGCTGGCGAATGTGTGGTTCCCGCTGGCAATAAGCGTGGCACTGGCAGGTCTGGTGGGAGTGCTTATCAACATAACACAGAAATTCAAGTAATATTTAAAAGGCGGAGTTTTTCTCCGTCTTTTCTTATTGCACATTTTCCGAAAATGTGTTACAATGATGAAGTCGCTTTGCGGCATATTTGTTATCAGGAAGGTAAAAACATGAAATTAGTTATCGCAGAAAAGCCGTCTGTCGGCAATTCAATTGCAAAGGTGATCGGCGCAAACAAGCGCAGAGGCGAAGGCTTCACTGAGGGCGGCGGATATATCGTATCATGGTGCTTCGGACATCTTGTGGCTCTGGCTCCTCCCGAGGACTACGACAAGAAGTATCAGAAGCCCTGGAAGTTCGAAAATCTACCCATCCTCCCCGAGGAATTCAAGTGGGTGGTGGCTGAAAGTACTGCTCCCCAGTTTGAGAACCTGAAGAGCCTGATGCTCCGTGACGATGTGGAGGAGATAATCTGCGCCACCGATGCAGGCCGTGAGGGTGAATGCGTTTTCAGATATGTGTATAATCTTGCAGGCTGCACAAAGCCGTTCAAGAGACTGTGGATAAGCTCCATGACGGACGAAGCCATCCGTGACGGCTTCAGTAATCTGCGTGAGGGCAGCGATTACGATGCGCTGTACCGTTCGGGTCTCGCAAGAAACAAGGCAGACTGGATAGTCGGCATGAATGCTACCCAGCTGTTCACTGTGAAATACCGCAACATGCTCTCCGTGGGACGAGTTCAGACCCCCACTCTTGCAATGCTGGTAGAGCGTGAGAAGAAGATAGAGCAGTTCAATTCCTCAAAGTATTATTCGGTGGTGCTGAACTGCGGAAAGTTCACTGCGGAGAGCGACAAGATAGAGGGCCAGCTTGCTGCGGAAAAGAAGGTGTCTGCCTGCGGCAAGGAGGCAGAGGTGAAGAGCGTCGTAAAGGAGCAGAAGAACGCAAATCCGCCCAAACTGTACGATCTCACCACCCTGCAGCGTGACTGCAACAAGCTGTACGGCTACACCGCCCAGCAGACTCTCGACTGCGCACAGCGCCTGTACGAGAACAAGCTGCTCACATATCCGAGAACGGACAGTAACTACATCACCGATGATATGGAGACTCAGGCGGCCGATATGGTGAAGCTCAGCGCAAGGGTATTTCCGTTCGGCGCAAGCTATGATGAGCTTTCCTGCGAGCCTGATATCAAGCGTCTTATCAACAACGACAAGGTTTCCGACCACCATGCGCTGCTCCCTACAAAGGAGATAAGCCGTTATAATTTCGATAACCTCACCGAGGAGTGCTATAACGTGCTGTGCCTCGTGGCTGCAAGACTGCTGTGTGCGGTCGCTCCGAAGCACACCTACGACACCGTGACAGCAACTCTTGCCTGTGGAGATACCGAGTTCACTGCGAAGGGCAAGACCGTCGTACAGGGCGGATGGAAGGCTCTCGAAAGTGACATCAAAGCGCACATGAAGGGCATCGTTGCGGATGCTGCGGAGGAGGACGAGGAAGAGGCTTCGGGCACTCTGCCGCCGCTTGAAGTCGGCAAGGCTGTTGCGGTGAAGTCTGCAAAGCTTTCCGAGCACAAGACAACTCCTCCCAAGCGCTACACCGAGGATATGCTGCTTTCTGCAATGGAGCATGCAGGTAACGATGATTACGACGAGGATTCCGATGTGGAGAAGAAGGGACTCGGTACTCCTGCCACTCGTGCCGCAATAATCGAGACTCTCGTAAAGCGCCAGTATGTGGAGCGAAAGGGCAAGCAGCTCATACCCACAGACAAGGGCAGACGTGTTATAGATGTCGTTCCCGATAATGTGAAATCCGCAAAGATGACCGCAGAATGGGAGACAACTCTCCAGAAGATCGCAAAGGGCGAGGCAGATGACGAAGCGTTCCTTACCGAGATAATCGAGTTTGTAAAGGCGCTTATCCGTGACAACAAGACCCAGTCCGCAAGGGAGAACAACCCCTTCCGCTTCTCAAGACTTCCCGTAATGGGCAGATGTCCTAAGTGCGGAAAGAACGTGTACGAGTTCCAGAAGTCCTATTCCTGCGAGGATAGCCACGGTGCCTGCGGCTTCTTCTTCATGAAGGAGATGTGGGGCAAGGAGATATCCGAGACTCAGGCAAAGCGAGTGCTTGAAAAGGGCAGCTCCATCGTGCTGAAGGGCTTCACCACAAAGCGTGGCGATGTGGTGAGCGGCAAACTCGTCCTCGGCGACGACTTCCGTGTCCGTGTTGAGATTGAGAAATAAGAATTTGCCAGCGACGCCGAGCGATGCTCGGCTTACGCGGGGCGCAAACTCCATTTCGCATTCCCCTAATGGGAATGCGATTTTGCTGCGCAAAACCATTACGTTTGCTACTGATCCCCTTTTAAAATGCACCTACGCCGCAA
>JAZSGG010000091.1:0-10817 GCA_045532595.1 Oscillospiraceae bacterium
AAAACTTTTAGAAAGTATCACTACAGAAGTTCTACAAAATGTTTTATCTAATCTTCAACCAGAACTCTTTTGTGAGCTTGCATTGTTCTACTATAGATGTGGTATTTTTTCTTCGGCGGAAGAATGCTATTGCTTGGCTTACGATAAATGCCTGGATATGAAAGCATTCGGTGAACAAGAAATTTCTTTTTTGCGCTGTAATATAAATATTTGCCATTATCTTTCTGGCAAATTGGATGCATTACAATTGCAAGACAACATACTCAGTATTTTGAATCCTCTGATTATCAATCAGTCGTCTTTTGCAGATATCGCTGCCGCATATTTGCTAAATCTGAATGCTTGCCTAGAAGTCCCCAGGTATGCTACGTATTTAGATACTTATCAGAAATTTAAATTGCTTGAAGATAAAGGAGTAGATATTTCTTCTTGTGGCGAGTATATTTGGTCCAGCTTTGCAGTAACAGGTACATCCGCTATTCCTAATATGTCAGAGGATTTCTTAGATATCTCCGATGTTTCTCTTTATGTCAACATTAAAATGTATGAGTCCGTAAAGGCTTTTGCAAATGGGGAATATGAGGTTTCTGCTCAAATATATAACAAAGCATATGACATCGCAACAAAGTATAAATGTCTTATTATGCGTGAACTTATTTCAGAGATTCATAATAACATGATTTATATCCAGCAGCTTTTATCCAATCATAACAATATATAATCATTTTACGACCAGCTTTTATAAGTTGGTCTATCTTCATTTTGGAAGACTCCCTCGAGGTGCCTATTCATTTTACATACTATACTTTATAAAGAGGTGATATAATCCTATGTCATTCTGGAAAAGGAAGTTTACGAAGACTTATATTGCAGCTAAGCAAAAAGATGTAACATGGACTGTCAAAGTCTTAAAAATTGCTCAGCAAGCTCTAGCAGAGTCAGGATCCCTTGAAGATAAAATTCTTATATGCGAATATATAATTCAGACATTTAAAATGGAGTATATTGCACATTTGCGTACAGAAGTTCTACGAGAAGAGAATCCTAGCACACTAGTTTGTGGACTTTTCCCATGTCAGATAACACTTGCAGACGGTACTATTAAGAAATTTCTGCCTTCGACTAGATGGATTACACCAATAGGGAGTTCAACTGCTGTGAAAGCTTGGCGAATCGATCGGCTAGCCAGAATTCTTCCAACCATTAACAAACAACCATTTCAATATGACGAGGATAATCATATAGGGGTCTTTTATCCTTATTTGGAATTGTCAGTTATATTTAACGGAACACACTCTTGTAGCTCAGGTGCATTTTTGCAAAAAGGCGAAATTCCTATGGATGTGTATGATATTACACAGTTGTTTGATCACATCTATTACGATGGAGGTCCCTATTGGTGTAATAAACATACTAATCAGCCATTGCCTTATGCAGCAGATCCACATGTTGGTGTGATTTTCGAAATTGCTAGAATAAAGCACACTCTTGAGTCTGAGCGCTTCTCAGAAGAGTTTAGCCCTAAATAGTACTTGTCTTCAACAATGAAATTAATGAAAACGGCCTACCGGCGACGGGTTCTCAGATCAAGCTATTGAAGATTTCTTTAATAGCATACCGTAATCTTTAAATTCTAGCTACGAATTATTTTGCATCTTGACAAACCACTTAAAACCAAAACCAAAAGAGACAAGTATAAAGCTTGCCTCTTGCATATCCTACTGAAATGTGATATACTAAAGATGTAGAAGGGAGGCAGATATCCTGTGAATATATTACCAACAAATGTATTTAACAAAAATAAAGTAGAGTCCCGAAAACTTATTTCACCTATTGAAGACGCAATATCCTCAGGTAAAATAAATCCACTACAATCTACATATACTAATAGTGTTAAACTTACTAACTCTTTTGAGCCAATTTATGTGTATCGCAAAGTTAATACTCCTTTTTCTGAGAAATCATTTTATTGCCAGGCACAAAGACATTATGATCCTGAGGATTTCTTTGAATTAGATGATACAGAGTTGTGCAATTTGGATAATTATGCATGTTCTTTTTCTACAGATATAGAAGACTTAAGAAATAGAATCTTTCGTAAAAGAGCTAAGTCTTTTAGTAAGCGCCTTATGAAAGTGTCAGAAGGCTATCTTTCATCTGATCTGGGCTGGAAGTATGTTAAGTGTATAGATCCAACACACATTATGTTGTTCACATATGCAGATACAGAGTTCTTAACAATATTTAGTTCACCTAAGGAGGTGTGAGTATGGCATATAAAATTAATGGGTTTGAGATTCATGTTGAACTTAATCTATATTCTGAAGATGTACCTTATTATTCAGTATATATAGATAAAAATAACAATCGATACTTTGTTGCTTATGTTGAGGACAGCATATATCTCATTACAAGAACTACACCTGAGGAGTTATTACCCTTACTTGAAGACAAAATAACTATAGCAAACTTTATTCGCTCTCACACTAATTTTTATGTGCTAAATTCTTCTACTAAAGAAATAACACCATGTCAATTAATAGATCTTAAAGATGACTGGTTTCCTTATGAAGATGAATTCTTAGAGCAGTCACAAGTCCCTAAGATTATAGCTTATATTGACAAGCTAAACCATGATGTACTTATGCGTAAGCTTGCTAAAAGACTAACTGCAGAAGTTCAGGTAGCTCCTGCTTTACCTGTAGAACGTACGCATAAAACATCTAGTTTAAGCTTTATCTCAGCTGTAGGAGAGTTATTAAAAGAACATGTAGCACAATATGCTCAATTGTATCTTACAAGGAGATTATAAGATGTCACTCAAACTTAAAACCATGCTAATCGATACAATAAATATATCTCGTTCAAAAACACCTTCAGAAAGTACGTATGTTTCTCAGACGGATGTGAAATATACCTGTACAGTTGTAGAAGATCCGCAAACACTTTTTCTCAATGCTGACTTAGTAGTTAATACTGCTGATAATGCTATGAAAATCGAAGCTCATGTTATTTGTCAATTTGAAACTGAAGAGCTTCTGACAAATGATGAAGCAATAGCTTTACTGAATGATGAAGGTCGTGTTATGCTTTACAATGAGTTTGTAACTGCAATTAATTCTAGTAGGGATTCTCTGCATTTAAATTTTCCTACACTTCCATTATATTGATAATCAGCTTTACTAACATACATAGCCACCCAACATGGGTGGCTATTATCGTTTTACACAAACTCAATTCCTAAAGAAAGGAGCAATCTTTATACAATGAAATTTAAACCCAAGCCATTACTCCAAAAAGTAATGGCTCTTCTTATTGCAACTATATCCATATTAGCACTCACAATCACTGCCTCTGCCTCCTTTAGTGATCAAGGTGGAGGTGAAGGTCCAGGTGGCTCTTATACTGGCTCAGACTTCATGTATAGCTTTTCAAGCAACTTAGGAGACGAATACACATGGCTCTTAGAAGTCTACGTATCTGCTCGAGACGATGGTACAATTGATCCATCAGTACCATGTTTAACAGAATCCTTTCTGGCAAAACAGCACTCTGGATCAAATGAGTCAAATATGGCGTATGTAGGATCAATTTTTTATGCTAGTAATTTATATGAAAATACTATCATTCCAAATGAACTACATATCGCTGATAGAGATTACCTAGCCAATACAAAACCAACATCTTCTACAACTTCAGGTGAATACGCTGAACCTTATTTCCATTTCTATTTCTCAACAGCAGATGGATATAATGGTACACCATTCTTAAATACTGAAGTCGATAAGTGGTTTGGATATAGCGCACATAATGAACAGCGTATAGCTCACATCCTGAATGCAGACCCTTGTGGATTACCCACCAAGATTAATAGTTACTTTAACTACGATCGTGATGTAGCAGCCGTAATCGAGTCCGAATCTTTCACCTAACAAGTAGTTTACGATCTCCGCAAAGTCCTCGGCGATAACACTTTACTTACCACAACGTATAACGCAGTTTCAACTACAGTACAGCAGAAAATACAAGCTATTGCAAAAGAGAATACTCCCGCAGGTGCACCAACTTCAGTAGAGGCTGCAATACGTAATGAGGCTCTTGCTCAACTTTACCCCGACCACGACAATCCCCTTGTAGAGTGGTGCGTAGTCGCAACCCCCTACATAGCCTATACAGCAAATGAATCTCCAGATGCAATGTGGTTCTATGGTGACAACCGATATCATAACCTTCAGGCAGTCAAGACCACACAGTATGGTAAAGTCACATACTTGATGGATGCTTACACGTCCGCATGGTATAACAGCCTTACAAATAATATGTTTGCATCTCCTACATATCAAGATGTCCTTATTGAAAAACTAGGTATGTCTGAGGACTACGTTCTATACGGAAAAACATCCTCCGTGGCTAAACCTGTTGGTGATGGTATTCCAGTTCAGTCAGAAAGCCCTGTTACTATTTATGGAGTTCCTGTGTATACAGACTGGGGTATATTGAATAAGGAATATGGTCGTACAGCGGGAGGTTCTTATGCCGACAGACAATATTATGATATTGCTAAACTGGCATATATTAATCCGGATAAATGGGGATCGCAAGGACACCTCCTAGGTATCAGAACAAATCCCGGAGGTGACTGGTACTCATCAGATAATGGTTATGCTATATATGGAGGCATTACTATTGCTCTATCAGAGATAGGCGAAGGAATTCCTGTCTACTATCACATAACAAATGATCCCGAACCAGTAGATCCAACCGACCCACCAATCGGCTCTCAACCTACCTATACAGAGGAGTGGATACCAGACCCAACTAACCCCACATTCATCCCAGACCCAGAGTATATCCCAGATGGCGGAACAGTGATTCAGATAATTCCTGACCCCAATCCCGACACACCTGAATATCCTGACCCATCTACAATTCCAGAGACTATTACTATTCCAGATCCGCCAATTATAGTAGTTCCTCCTGACGACCCACCTCCACCTGAGATCCACGTATGGGTCAATGATCCTCCCGAGGACATCCCTGTTTATCTGCACACATACACCTATTCAGTAGATGAAGACAGTCCACTCTTAGAAGACCCTACTGCTGAGCAAATCCATGATTGGCTAAAGGAGAATCCATCTGCTTATGCAGACATTGTATGTACTAAGATTGATTCCTTACCACTAAACACAACGGCTCAGAAGTATACAATTCCTGATAAGAAAGTTGTAGATGCAGAATCTTCTGTAATAACATTTTACTATACACCTACAAAGGCATATCCCGCAATACAGTATCCTGCATATATTGAAAGATTATCATTTAATAGTACAGACTTCTTAGACGGTTCTCAGCTTAATATTAAGGACTATTACTATGGCACGAACAGGCTAGCATCCTCAATTCACCTAAAGAATATCAAGTTCGTACCCCTTGGTCCAGCTGTTGATAAGGAAACCGACCGCATCAAGTCTTGGGATGTAACTCAGTACATCGACCAGACAACAGCAGGTGTCTCAGGCTCCGCTCATCTAGGGAATTTGAAATCTTCTGAAGATAATAATATTAATGGATATAATACGACTGAAATGGACGCAGTTAATAACTCAGGTGTACAAAAGACACATGCAGTTGTGATTCAGTCTAATCCTATTTCAGATTTCCCTGTAAACAAGACTGTGCAGACTAATACTCATACTAACAAAACTATCTACACTTCTCGTACACAGTTCAATGTACCCTTAGCAGTCGAAGGCACCACAGCAGGTGAGTACGGCAAGTCCGGACTAATCTACGCAGCGACAGACTCCAAGGGTAAATCCATTGACGAACTCGAACTTGTACTGAGTGATGGCAAGCTGACTCTTAACTTTACAGAGGATGACTACGAAAGTGCATGGCGTGAGAATACATTTGAAATCGCATACTCCGCATACGCAAACGTAGGTTTATCCACTGAAAGAGAGGACAGTCTTTTAGCAGAGTATCGTTACACTATCCCTACTAAGAACTACGTTTTCAATCCTTCCTACTATATGCTTTATGATGATGGCTTCGATGAGGACAATCAGAATAAGTCTGTTTGGATGCTTTCTGAACAGCCTAGAGAGATCAACTTCAAAGATGTTCTAAGCATCAAGTTAAATCAGGACTTAGGAGCAGACGACGCTAGCGAAGGTGCTCAGAACGGTTATGCTACATCAATTAGCTCTGAATGGTCATCTGATAAGGAAGACATTACTGGCGCTACTCTACCTACAGCAAAGGCTGCAAATGCTTATGTAACAAACACATCAACTCAGACAGGTAGCATTACTGCATACGTCGTTCTTCAGGACCCTGAGTTTACTGGAAATCCTAGTGAAACACAGGCAGCAAATGATGAAAAGTTGGCGGCATACAATGCTCAGATGCAGAAAATACTTGATGAATCCTATAGCTAGTACCTTTAATGGCACAGCAATGTCAATATATCTACATGAAAATTATCCTGATTACGACTTTTATCAGATAAGTAAAGACGTAGAACTAATTGCACCAGATGTAGTTCCTATTACGCATGGTCAGAAAAATATTACACGTTGGTATACAACTGACCCCAGTTTAGGTGCTCCTGTTTACTGTAATTATGATACAGAGACAGGTAAGTATTATGATAATGTCTCAGAACTTTTGAAGTTTCAAAATGTCTTAGCCAGTTTTTCAACAATACTGCCATCTGACACATTAATATGTCTTTCTTACATTCCTTACAATTTGTATTTTCTAACAGATCAGGAATACCTTCCAGAAGATATTGAAGCTTTAAGTGCAACCATTAGTAGACTGTACGAAGAATCTGGTTTGGAATATTCTGGATTTTATATGTATGCTGGAGTTCCTAGAGATACATTGGATGATCTACGTGCAGATAGATTTAGTATTAAATCTGGAACCAGTTATATGTTATATCATAGGCCTTTGTTAGATCCAAATTATGTTTGTGACTATGCGCATATTATAAGACGTTGCACTAAATATGAATATTTCTGGTCTGGAGAAGATGGAATCATCAAATGTATCGCTAAGCGTGGAGAGGAAGATTATTTAATCATTTTTAATTTATCCGAATTTAAAAGTTCAGATCCATTACTTCCTATTATATTTAAAGATACCTATTTTAACGCAATTGATTGGACTAGCAGCACAACACCTGGTTGCTATTATTCATATTCTGATGTACAATAGTATAGGAGGTTCATATGTCAAACGTACTCCCAACACAATTCTTCGTAGATTCCTTAGAGTTTTCTCCTAAGGATATCACAACACCTGTAGGACAAAATTCTAAATGGCTCCTACCTAAGGACTATCCTTTTAAGGACCAGACTCCACTAATCATAAATAGTCCTGGATCTCGATATGATCACGGTCATTTTAATAGACAATACAAGCCGTCTCGGGATATTGAAGTCTGGTGTCAAGCAAATGGCATTAGAGATAATGATACAGGCAGTATTTATCAGGATAAAGATGGATACTGGAATGCTAGATTTAGCATAGGACGTACATCAACTGGAGCTATCAAGTACAAGAAATTTCGCAGTAAGAATAAGAAGACTGTTGTTACTAAAATGAAAGAATTCATGCTAAACAATAATCTTCAATCACCAGTAGAAGGTGAAAATACTTATCTTGATGAATTTCTTAAAGCATACATAATTTCAGTAAAGAAAATACGATTAAAGGCTACTTCTTATGATCGTGTGTATCGTACTTATGAACTGCATATCAGTCCGAGAATAGGATTTTATCGCATACGAGATCTTACATCTTCTATTATACAATCTGAGCTTATAAATGATATGCTTTCTGCTGGCTATTCTTATTCTTCCATACATAAGAGTTATATTTTATTAAATGAGTGCTTGAGATACGCAGTACAGAACAATGTAATACACAGTAATCCTTGTACAGCGGTAGTTGAACCAAATAAAAAGAATTTTGAGCTAAAAGAAGTGAGATTCCTTACAGATGAAGAAATTCATAAATTTGTTTCACACGCATCTCTGATCTATACAACAGGCAAACCTAGATATATCTACGGTAAAGCTATAACACTGATTATCTATACTGGTCTGAGAGGTGGAGAGCTTTGTGGATTAAAATGGAAAGACATTAATTTTGAGACAAAAACATTGACAATTAAACGTAATACTGCTATTATATATAAAGAAGAAAATGGCAAGCGTGTACGTTCTGCAATAGTTCAAAATTCAACAAAGACTAATGATCGCACAATTCCATTGAACTCTAAAGCACTAAGTATTCTCCGAGATTTAAAAGAACAGAATCGGGGCGGTAGAGAAGACTTCATCATAAATGGTTGTAAAAATATTATAACAGTAGATACTTTAAGTGATTCATATACAAATATTGCTACAATGGCAGGGATAGACAATCCTCTTGGTATACACACACTGCGTCATACTTTTGCCAGTCTAATGATTCGCCGAGGAATTGATATCAAAGTGGTCTCAGATATCTTAGGGCATACTAGCACATCTTTTACTTATAACACATATGTGCATCTCGTACAAGAGCAAAAAGCAATGGCATTAAAACTCTTAGAAGATATTTAAAATTTAAATATTTACTCCCAAATTACTCCCAAGTTTTAAAATGACCTCTGTTGTTCTTGATTCTACTGCAATATTTTAGACTTAGGCAAGGGACTTAAAATCCCTCGGAGTAAAATCCGTACCGGTTCGACCCCGGTCAGCGGCACCATATAAAAAACCGTCTACAGGGCGGTTTTTTTATTGCAAATGCTATGCTCGCAGCGTCCTTGTGGTGCTGCGTTTTTGTTTTGCCGGTATCAATCCCGTTAGTTGAACTTTTTTTCTCACAAGTGGTTTTGTTAATTATAAGTTAATATTTGTATGATACAGTATATGTATAATACCAAATTATACATATAAGGAGTAACGATATGAGAAAGGTTAAGATTATCACAGATTCCTGTTCAGACTTAAATACAGAGCTTCTCGAAAAGTATGATATCGACTATGCCCGCATGACTACGGTATGTGATGGTAAAGAAGCTCCTGCATTGCTCACATGGAGTGCTGATGAAGCTCACGAGCTGTATGAGACGATCCGTGGCGGTAATCGTGTTACTACAGCACAGGTTTCTATGGATGAGTTCCATCGTATATTCAAGAAGTACCTTGACGAGGGATTTGATATCGTTTATATCGGTTGCAGCTCAAAGCAGTCGGGTTCAGTGAATACAGGCTATGTAATGGCACAGGATCTGCTGGAAGAATATCCTGATGCCAAGATATCCTGCATTGATTCCCTTAACGCCAGCATCGGCGAAGGCATGCTTGCTGTTGAAGCCGCAAAGCTTGCTAAGGAGGGCAAGAGTGCTGATGAGATAACCGAGCATATCATCTCCGTGCGCAAAAAGGTGCATGAATATGTTACAGTACATACTCTTGATCATCTGCGCAAGGCGGGCAGAGTATCAGGTCCGTCTGCATTCTTTGGAAACATTCTCGGCGTTAAGCCTATAATAATTTCCGATGTAAACGGTGTTCAGGCTGCATACAAAAAGGTAAAGGGCAGACAGAACTCTTTCCGTGAGATCGTGGCGCTGCTTAAAGCCAATATCGTTGCATCCGAGGAGCAGACTATCTATGTAGCACAGGCAGATTGCGATAAGTCTGAACTGGACCACCTTATCAGTTATATCAAGGATGAGATCCCCTGTAAGGATATCTGCATAGTTACCATCGGTCCTATCATTGGTGCATCTATCGGCCCTGACGCTGTAGGTGTATGGGGCTTTGGCGACGAAGTGACCTTTGCTATCGAAGAAAAGTAATACGAGGTATCGGATATGGATATATTACTGTTTATTGCGGCAGCTGTTACTGCATACCTCTTTGCGGGCGTAAATCCTGCTATCGAGTTCTCTAAAAGGATATATCACACTGATATTCGCACCTGCGGCAGCGGAAACCCTGGCTTTACCAATTTCAAGCGCACCTTCGGCAATAAATGGGCATGGTGGGTGCTTGTACTGGATCTTGCAAAGGCTGCAGTGCCTGTGGTTATTTTTGCAAACCTTTTTGAGCTTGTAATGGGACAGTATCAGATCGGCGCAGCATTCACAGGCGTGTTTGCAATACTCGGTCATGCGTACCCTGTGTGGTATAAATTCAAGGGCGGCAAGGGTTTTCTTGTCAATATGTCCGTCATGTGGCTTGTTGACTGGCGTGCAGGACTCATTGCACTTACTGTGATGATCGTACTCCTGCTCGTGACGAAATATATGTCGCTGTCAACGGTTGTTGCAATGCTGACCTGCCCTGTTACACTGTTCGTAACAAAGGCACCGCTCGCAGCTGTATTGCTCTGCACAGGAGCAGTGTTGTTCATGGCATGGCGACACAAGGAAAATTTCAAGCGCCTTGTGAATGGCACTGAGTCCAAATTCAGCCTTTCAGGCAAAAAGAAGCAGCATACATAATTTCAGTTCAATCCTAAGTCGAATGAAGATACAGAAGCATAACAAAGCCACTTTTGATGTCAATTTCAAAGGTGGCTTTTCATTGTCTGAGTGATTGACTTTTGGCGAGGTTGTTGCTATAATTAACTCAGCGATAAATCGGAATTTGACGAGCGAAGCTCGTCAAATTCAGTGAGGAGTTAGGAGTGAGGAGTGAGGAATTATTGTGTTCGCTCCGCTCACGGATTTAAAAACGGCTACGCCGTAACGTTGCTCTAAACCGCTGTCTGAACGCACTTTACAATCAATCAGCACATTGAAA
>JAZSGG010000148.1:0-124526 GCA_045532595.1 Oscillospiraceae bacterium
ATAAGAGATTCTACTGCGAAGCAAGAAAGATCCGTTAATGCGACGTTGTTGCGGTTTCGGAACGAAATCTCGGTCGCTCCGACCGAGAAGCAACGACGTTGCCGTTTGCGAAGCAAACATGGGTCATGCTCATGATAAGAGATTCTACTGCGAAGCAAGAAAGATCCGTTAATGCGACGTTGTTGCGGTTTCGGAACGAAATCTCGGTCGCTCCGACCGAGAAGCAACGACGTTGCCGTTTGCGAAGCAAACACGGGCCACGCACATGATAAAAGATTCTACTGCGAGGCAAGAAAGATCCGTTAATTCTGTTTGCAAGAGGTAAATTATATGAATATGGTAAAGCTCGAGCGTATCACTGATATGCTCAAACAGCAGGTGGAATGGGGCATCGTAAAGGGTGCCGCAGCCTGCGTACTCAAAAACGGTCAGCCTATCTACAAGGGCTGGTGCGGAATGGCTGACGAAGCCCGCAATATCCCTTGGGCAGAGGACACCATCGTCCGTCTGTACTCCATGACAAAGCCTATAACCGCTGCGGCGGCAATGATACTGTTCGACCGTGGTCAGCTGGATCTGCAGGATAAGGTCTCTTGGTATCTGGACGGCTTCAAGGATCAGAAGGTGTGGACAGAGGACGGTCTCGTTCCTGTTGAGCGTGAGGTCACCATCAAAAACCTGTTGGATATGACCTCGGGTCTCTGCTATCCCGACGACTGGTTCCCCGCAGGCAAGGAGATGTCAAAGCTCTATACAAGGCTTGACGAGGAGTACAAGGCTGGCAATCCCTCCGATACTCTCACCTACGCAAATCTTATTGGTCAGCAGCCTCTGGCATTTCAGCCCGGCGAAAAGTGGATGTACGGCACAAGCGCGGATATCCTCGGTGCTGTTATTGAAGTAGTATCCAAAAAGAAGTTCGGTGATTTTCTGAGAGAAGAGCTTTTCGAGCCGCTGGGTATGGTGGATACGGATTTCTATGTTCCCGAGGAAAAGCTCTGCCGCTTTGCTGAGAACTATCAGCCTGAAGGCGATAAGCTCATCCCCTGCGAGTGGCAGCACCTGGGTCTTACATATCTCTGCCGCAAGAAGCCTGAATTCGAATCGGGCGGTGCAGGTCTCTGCTCTACGATGAACGACTACGCAGCTTTTGCTACGATGCTGCTCAATAAGGGCGTATACCACGGCAGACGCATACTCAGCGAGAACGCAGTGCGCTACCTTACCTCTCCGCAGCTTACCGACAAGCAGCAGAGTCTCCTTGACTGGGACAGCATGATCGGCTATAACTACGGCAATCTCATGCGCATCTGCAAGGACGAGCGTGACGGTGCAGGCATCAGCACTTATGCAGGAGAATACGGCTGGGACGGCTGGCTGGGATGCTTCTTCGCAAACGACCCGAAGAACGGCTACACCTTCCTGTACTTCATCCAGAGGTGCGGCGGTCTCGGTCAGAAGCCTATCCGCATGATAAAGCAGATCGTTTACGGTGCAGAGGATTAACAGCATATTATAAAGCCGCTCTGGAAAGGGCGGCTTTGTTGACTTTTCGGGATAGAGTTGGTATAATTAGAGCAGACGTAAGCCGAAAGGAACAATAGAATGTTTTATAGATCAATGGAAAGCAGTGTCGATATTCCAAGCGGGAAATTAAACTATGCTGCTTTTGGAAAAGGACAGAAGAATTTAATCATAATTCAAGGATTAAATGTAAGAGATATTAAAGGTGCAGGTGCGTCGTTAGCACTTATGTATAAGATGTTCGCCAAGGAATATAGGGTATATTTCTTTGACAGAAGACAATCGGTCAAAGAGGGACTCACAAACTGGGATCTGGCAGATGATATCTATCATGCAATGAAAGAATTGAATATCCAATCAGCAGATGTGTTCGGAGTATCCCAGGGCGGAATGATTGCCATGGCTCTGGCACTGGAGCATCCCGAGTGCGTCAGCAAATTAGTTCTTGGAGTCACTTCATCAAGAGCAAATGAAAATATCAAAAATGCAGTAGGTAAATGGGTGAATTGTGCTTTAAACAAAGACCATATCACAATTAATAAAGAAACATTTTCTCTTATGTATACCGATAAGTATCTGAGGAAGTACAAACTATTTATGCCCCTTTTAGTCAGGATGATAAAGCCAAAAAATTTTGACAGATTTGCAATACTTGCATCAGCTATACTGGACTTTGATTGTTATGACAGACTTAATGAGATCAGATGTCCAGTTCTTGTCCTTGGCGGAAATAAAGATATGATAACTACGGGTAAAGCATCTGTTGAGATCGCAGAAAAGCTTGATTGCGAGATACATATGTATTCGGAATACGGTCACGCAGCTTACGAAGAGGCTAAAGATTTCAACAGCAGAGTATATGCGTTCTTATCAAAACAGAACGATAAATAACCAAATTGAAATTTACCACTGCTATACGGAGGTACACCATGACACTTATATTAGTAGCAGACAACGACTGGGCTATCGGCAGAAACGGCGATCTTCTCACCCGCCTGCCGGCAGATATGAAGCGTTTCCGTGAGATAACCACAGGACATACTGTAGTTATGGGACGCAAGACCTACGAAAGCTTCCCGAAGCGCCCTCTCCCTGACAGGGTGAACTGCGTTATCTCCCGCACGGAAAAGGCGATAGAGGGCGCCGAGGTGTTCGGTTCGATAGAAGAGTTCCTTGAATACGCAAAGGGCGTGCAGGACGAGATATTCGTCATCGGCGGCGGCGAGATATACCGCCAGATGCTCCCCTACTGCGACAAGGCATACATCACCCGTGTTTACGAGAGCTTTGGCGGTGATACCTTCTTCACCGACATGGACGCTCTGGAGGACTGGGAGATAACCGAGACCTCTCCCATCCTTGAAACAAACTGCCACAATATCCGCTTCATCAACTATGTGCGAAAGGATAAAGCATGACCCGTGAGGAATATCTGGAATACTGCCGCAATATGGGCGGAGTGACGGTCGATCAGCCATTCGATGAGGATTTCCGCACATGGGTGGCTCGCCATACGGACAGCCGCAAGTGGTTTGCTCTGATATTCGATGTCCATGGCAGACCAGCTGTTAACCTGAAATGCGACCCGATGGAGGCAGATTTCCTCCGCAGTGTTTACGAAGGCGTGACCGAAGCCTACCACATGAACAAAACTCACTGGAACACCGTGTATTTTGATTCGGATGTGCCCGACGATGAGTTCATCCGCATGACAGAGAGCAGCTTTGCCCTCACCGACAAAAAGAAAAGGAAGAAATAATATGCCGTTTTCCCAGCAGTCCATAGACTTTTTATTTGAAAACCGCCTGCACGACAGCAAGCAGTGGTTCACCGACCACAAGGAAGAATACAACAGCCTTGTAAAGGAGCCGATGTCCAAGCTGATACTTGACCTTGCTCCCACCATGATGAAGATAGACAAGCAGATAGTCTGCGACCCACGCCGCATCTCACGCATCTACCGTGACGTCCGTATGCATCCCGATTCCATCTTCCGTGACCACATCTGGTATTCCTTCGGACGCATGAAATCAGGCTATGATCCACGTCCTGAGTTCTATTTCTGCATAGGAGCAAGCGGCATGGAGTTCGGCTGCGGATATTACTGCGCCCACCCTGCTACGATGGAGGCTGCGAGAAAGCTCATCCTCAGTGGTGACGACAGCTTCAAGAAGGCGTTCCTCGCTGTGCAGAAGCAGAAGAGCTTTGAGCTTTACGGTGAGCCGTACAAGCGCAACCGCTACCCCGAACAGCCGCCCGAGATCAGCAACTGGCTCAACCGCCGTAGTCTGGGACTTTCAGGTGAGCTTACCGATCCCGAGATAATGTTCACGGACAAGCTTGCTTCGCATATTGCAAGGGAATTCAAAAAGATAGCGCCCGTGTATGAGTTCTATCTGAAAGCCGAGGCGCTTGCAACTGATCCTGATGAACTGACTTAACAGACAGCCGCTCCGCATAATGACGGAGCGGCTTTTCTGCACTCAACGGAGCGTTTAGTTACGCACTAAAAAGCGTTGATTGACTTTTTCCGAACTGTACATTATACTTGAATTACGGTACCGAAATAATATTCAAGGAGAAATCACAATGAATCTTACAATAGGAGAAAACATCAGGATAATGCGCCGCAAGTGCGGCTTCACACAGGATGAGCTTGCTTCCATGCTCTCTGTAACTCCGCAGGCCATTTCCAAATGGGAGAACGGAAACGGCACTCCCGACATCTCACAGCTGGTACCGCTCGCTCAGATATTCGGTATCACTACAGATTCTTTGCTCGGAGTTGTTTCCGCAACTTATGGAAATGCGCACACCGAAGCTGCTCTCAATCACGAAAAATTACTTATGTCCACTTCTCAGTCCAAAGCCGAAAGGCACCTTGCGGCTTATAACTATTTCCGTGCGGAATCCGAAAAAGAGCCGACAAATTATGTAATCATGAGAAAGTGTATCAATCACGGCGCAGATCTAAGCCGTTTCACAAATCTGAACGGTTTTCTCGCTGACAAGCCTGAGTTCCGTGATGAGATCTTTGCGGATTGCGAACGCAAAAATCAGTGCATCTCCCGTTACTGCGATGACAGGGATACCGTGGAAAAGGCTAATTTCGCAATGGCATGGGTTTATATCCATACGCAGAAATATGACAAGGCAAAGCAGCTGATAGATCGTCTGCCAAGCATTGAAAGCAACAACCTGAAAGAAACGATAATGACCAAATTCATCAAATTCCAGCATGGATTCGAAGCATCAAAGCCATATATCACGGCTAATATCAGTAGCCTTGTAAAAGTAACTGCAAAGGAATTCTATTACGATCTTGAGGACTATGTATGGAGTGCGGATGCAACTGAAACGTTGGAACTGTCCGAAAAGCTGTTTGCAATCATGAACGCATATAAGGCTTTTGATGAACTCCATCCTGTTGTTCTGGACTGGGAAAACCATATCAGACGTTTTATGCCTAGATGCTACGCAAAACTGGGCGAATACGATAAGGCTGCGGAACAGCTGATGATAATCATTCAGAACAGCAGAGATATCTTCAACGGCGAAGAAGCACTTGATCACGCCAAGGAGGAGATTGGCTTTGCAATGGAATATCTTGATGAAGCCCACAAAGAAAAGCTGATGACCTGCGAAGATTATAAGCAAGCAATGGATATTATCAACGGGTAATATAATCAGGCTCACGAAATCATCGTGAGCCTGTTACTATATATCACGGTCTCTGTACACCCAATTTTATAAAGTTATACTCCCTTGCGATGGCATCCCAGGTAGGCGCTCCTACAACGCCTGTGACATCCAGTCCGAAAAGCTCCTGAAAACGGCGCACTGCCTCCTCGGTCTGCTCGCCAAAATAGCCCGTCACCTGCACGGTCGGGATATCCTGATAGTTTTGCCCGATAACGCTGAGATAGGTCTGAAGCAGGCGGACATCATCATTCGCAAGCCCCGGAGTAAGATTGTATCCAGGGTAAAGCGCCGCCGCACCCGATTCATAACCCTCGGGCAAGCCTGCAAGTATCTGATCGTATATCTGCTGGATAAGCTGCCAAGTACGGAAATCCACGATACCGTCAGGGTTAAGTCCATAGAACTCCTCAAATGCAAGTACCTGCTGCTCTGTCTCTGCGCCGAATACGCCTGTGGACTCCACCGAAGGAATCTCCGGATTGAAATATGCTATAACATTCAGATAATACTGCAATGAACGTACAGGCTGACCGTAATCCCCACGTTGAAGCTGCTCAGGAAAGGTCAGCTCCACTTCAGGTCGTGCGAGTCCCTCACTGGTAAGCTCTGCAAGATTCTTTACCGCCGTGAAAATAAACTTGATCTGATACCATGTGGCTTTGTTAACTACACCTGTCTGCGGCAAGCCGAATACGCTCTGGAATACACGCACCGCCTCCGCCGTACTTTCGCCGTACAGCCCATTTGCGGGCGTTATCTTAGGGATGGCAGGGTAATTGTTGCCTATACGATTCAATTCAACCTGAATGGTTCGCACCTCATTGCCCGATGAGCCTATTCCGAACGGCGTGCCGGGATAGGACGGAATGTACGGCTCCACAGGAGCGTTGCGTACGATATTTATATCATCGCCGTAATAGTATTGCAGTATCTCATACGGCGTGTAGCCCTGATTCGCAAGCGGCACCGTTCCCCACTGGGATAGTCCCTGACAAGTAACAGTTGTACCGTTGCAGAACTGTGTAAACAGCGGCTCGACACTGCCCTGCCTTACAACATAGTTATTGAACACCTCATCCACAATACGGCTGATGTTATCGAAAACCTCTCTGCCATTAACGAAAGCCTGATCGTACTGCGTAGAGCTTGTGATATCGAAATCATAACCACGGCTCCTGTACCACTCTGTAAACACACGATTTAGTGCAAAGGTTATCTGTGCATAGATATTGGCACGAAGTGCAGCCTCAGGCCATGTGGGATATATCTCGCTGGACGCAACATTCTTGATATAATCAGGAAACGAGAGCGTTACATTTGCAGCCGCCACGTCAGGCGGTCCAAGATGAACGGTTATGTTTTCAGGGATGGTTGGTACATCGTAACGTGCCATTACGCACCTCCGTTCAGATCAGGCTCCTGTTCAACGATAACTTCGGTCTCCTGACCCAGCTCGGGTACCATTGCCACCTTCTGCAAAGATAACACACCCTCAAACACCGGGATATCACGGATGAAAACATCATTATAGCCTGCTGCGGAAACCTCTGCATTATAGAGCGCATAAGGCTGCACTGAGCTATCGGGAGTTTCGGAAAGCTCCTTAGGCGGTGCAGGCAGCGACATCACCTGAGTCAGTCCACTGCTATCGGTAGTAAGCGAATAGAAAACATGCTTCTTCCCGCCGATGTTTTTGGATATGACCACTCTAGCACCCGCCACTGGAAGAGATGCCCGTGCGGTATATGTCCGAAAACGCAGACTTCCACGGCGGGCGTTGATATCGGTGTACTCCTGCAGTGAGCTATAGTCCTGCTCAGCGGGGATATCAGGACGTTCGCCCTGCTGCTCCAGAGGTGCGATATCCTCGGGAGGATTATCCTGCGGCTGCTCCTCGCTGAAATCTCTTCTCGCCAGCTTTTCGTCATCGTCCTCGCCGCTCTGCGGGACATCATCTAAGCGCTCCGCATCTTCGGGTGTTACTGTACTGACGCCTTCGACAACATCCGAAGCATCCGTCGCCTCATCATACAGCTCTGCAAACACGTCACTAAAGCTATCCAACAGCTCACTTTCGGGTACTGTGCCTATGATCTGCGGCTCACGCTGTTCTGTTTGCGCAGGAGAAATCGCCTCCTGTATCATGTCCTCTGTAGATGGTAACGTTACTTCGTCAGGCTCTGCGGCAACTTCTTTAGGCTCCTCGTAAGTCATTTCAGGGAAATCCAGCTTCGCCTTTGGTATCGTTTCCGAGGATCTGCTGTACTCAATAAGCTCTCGCTTGTATTTTTCAATAAGCTGCTTCATATCATCCATAGCTGTCTCCTTTTCATATACGCAAAAAAATCTGCGCTAAGCTCCACTTTCGGTGAATTATATGCGCAGATATCAGTATATATGCATCAAAAAAGCTCCGGATCTCTCCGGAGCTTTGATGTTATGTGTTATCAGGAATAACGCTTTTCGTACATATAATCGTTAACGCCCTTAACGATGAATACGAACAGGATACCTGCACAAGCAACAAGGGAAACCATCAGCAGAACTGCTGTGATGATGTAGTTGTATCCTACATAACCCTCAGTTGCGGCAACTCTCGCTGCTCTTTCGCCAAACACATTGAAGATGTTGATGAAGTTATTGGAGAGCACCAGCAGATACATACCCAATGTGCCGAACTTTGTGAAGCTGTAACCGCCCATCATTGCCAGAGCAAGGAACAGTGTAGCGCCTCCGTATACGAAGAAGTACATATAGTCCATAGCGCCGATAGGATAGCCTGCGTACATCTCTCTGTGCCAGAGTGCATAAGCAGCAATTGTGAGGATGAAGCTGAGTACGATAGTTCCTGCAGAGATCAGCACTGCCTTAGCAGGCTTTGCATCATCAGCTGTGAACTTGAAGCTGAGCTTGCCCTTGATCTTGTTGAATGCCAGCAGAGTAACCACAGCAGAAGCAACAAGTGCAACGATCAGGAAGATAGTAGCGATCCACCATGCAGTGGTCATACCATTACCTGCTGCAAACCAGTCAATAGCAGCCTGATCACCCTGATTTCTCAGAGCCTTTGTGGGCATATAAGTGTTGAATATCCAGAGGATTCTCTTAACTACCGCAAGCAGATTGGAGATCGCCATAGCGCCGCCGAAAGCTGCATAGAAGTACATTGCCCAGTCAGCCTCACGGATGAACATGATAGCTGCAACCAGTGCAACAGCCAGCAGACCTGCGATGGTGTAGCCCTGTGCCAGAGCGGTATCATTAGTCCAACCGAGGAACAGAGACCAGTTAGAGCCGTATGCATACATAGCAAACTTTGTCGCAACGATAAGCACCATGAAAATGCCATAAAGAACAAAGCCGAACTTCATGCGCTTGTTCATAGCTGCTACCTGCTCGTCAGTCAGCAGCATATCGTCTATGTATTCATCATTATTGATAAGGATGAAGAACAGGCAGAACGCAAGGCAGATGACAGCGTCAACCACGCCGAAGATCATGATGCTTCTGCGCATATTTGCAAAGGGAATAAGCAGAGCTGCCATACCAACAACGTGCTTCGCACCGAATACTGCGATAAGATAGCTCTTAGCAAAGGAAAGACCCTTGAACATGCAGAATGCAAGCAACAGAGCGATTCCGGTGAAGATCAGATAAATGATCGCCATGTTCAGGATGGTATCAGACAGGGAAAGGATGATCTGATATTCTTCCTGCTCAGCCTTAGATGCAAACAGCTTGCCGAAAAGCTTTACAGTACAGGTCATGCCCTGTGCATTGTAGTCATCGCACTTCTGGAAAACAGGATTGATATAAAGCGGTGCGAAAACGAAGAAATAAGAAACAATCGCCTCGATCAGGGAGAAAACAGCCACGCCAATGCCTATAGTCTTGTTGGTGAGACCGAATCTTCCGGATTGCTGTGCGCTCATTGCAGATGTCATTAAGCAGTCCTCCTAAAATTGCACGGCGATTTCACAAACATGCGCAAATCGCCAATATATACTTCATTACACATTATATCATAAGTAATCGTTTTTTTCAAGACGAAACCTGCAAATTGCTCCATGCGGTTTTGTACAAATTTACAGCGGAATATTTGTGCATTTAGTATCTTGACATTGCGCTCATAAAAACGATTACTTACTGCGGATAAGCGCCCAGAGCGCAGGTGTAAATAAACTCCACCGCATCCCCCTCCGATAATGTATACGCACCTGCAGATACCGAAGGACGTTCATTGTTCACGCTATAGAGCCAGCCGCTTTCGCTGCCGCAATCGAACTCATACAGTCCGCCGATACCCTGTACATATTCCCCGAACGCACTGCCTGTGTGTTCTACCTTCAGCTGCTGGCTCTTTGCAGCCTCGATCAGGGCGTCAAATGCAGTAGCGCCATCAGGCACTGTAACGCCGCACGAAAGCATCGCTCCGTTTTCGGGAAGATCAAGCGGAAGCTCATACTCAAGAGCCTCACTGCAATCAACGGTGACGGTGACCCTGATACCATCACTTGCTGCTGAAGAATAGTATTCATCGGGAGTACGGACATCCAACAGAAACACGACAATCCCCGCTACAAAAAGCAGTACAGGAAACAACAGCAGCTTTTTCCTGCCGATAGCAAGCAGGATTATCATAGCTATGACTCCTGCACCTATCAGCACACCGCCGATGATATACCTTATTCCATCGCCTGTAAGCCCTGTATCTGACTCTATCGGAATATCAGCAGACTCCTCCGATACCTGAACAGTACCTGAATCGCTCTGTTCCACCACCGTCTGCGATTCATCAGACAATTCGTACAAGGCCCTGCCTTCACCCAGTAACTCCAATGATGTAAGCGCCAGTAACGCCTGCACCGTAGCAATGCCGTCCGCCTCTCCATCGGGAAGGTGAGCATATCCGCCCTCTCTGCGATAAGCAAGCATGGCGTCCAAAGCTTTATTAACCTGTATGTCGTCTTCGCCACAGTCAAGAGCAGTAAATGCAATTACAGCCTGTGCAACGCTTTCGCAGTTCTCCACATTCATGCTGCTGTAACCACCGCTTTCCAGCTGCAGCGCTCTCAGGCACTGCTCTGCACGCACTACGGCCGCCGCTACCGACTCCACACCCATGTGTGGTGCGAGTGCATATATAACCGATGCCGTCATGTCCGTGTCCGCTGCGCTGCCTTTCAGCGAAAAACCGCCATCCTGCAGCTGCTTTGAAATCAGGTATTCCGTCAGTGATTCCACAGTG
Source organism: Oscillospiraceae bacterium (assembly GCA_045532595.1). Classification (GTDB taxonomy): domain Bacteria; phylum Bacillota; class Clostridia; order Oscillospirales; family Ruminococcaceae; genus CAG-115. The sequence continues at coordinate 10,475 of JAZSGG010000148.1, forward strand.
TTCAGAGCATTTTCAGGCTCAGTTATGCTGCTGCAGTTCGCCGCAATCAGTCCCCAGACATAAGCATTCATGCCCTGTCGGTCGAACTTATCGTTGTTGTAGACCGCAGCACAAATAAGCTCCTCACTGCATCTTCCTGCGGCGGAAAGAATGATCGCCGCCCGCTGAAGATCTGTCGGCTTCACAAAGCGCTCGCTGCTCATCATGTCCTGCGCCGCACGCTCTACGGAATCAAGATATCCCTCTGCGCCCTCTGTGCCGTATAAACGTATATAGCAGAGCGCCGCCCAGTCGTTATCGCCGAATTCAAGCTCTTCGAAAAAACTGCTCTTATCCTTAGTATAAACTGAGAATATCTCCTCCGCCCCATAAGCCGCAGCGGAAAGAGCGGTCTGCACCGCAAGGAAAAACGCCATACAGACCGCCAGTATTATCCTTATATATCGTTTCATCTCTTTTTGGAAGCAAGCATAACTGCACCAGCAACAGCCACAACACCAATGATAGCCGCAATGCCCTCTGCACCCGTGTCAGGAGACTGCTTATCGCCTGCCGCCGGCTCTTCCGCTGCTGCAAATGCCGCTGCAGCCGCATCAATATCGGCCTGAGATACGCCGAATGTGCCTAACACATTGATAGCATTATCGTATGCCGCAGAATCCTTGTTTTCCGCCGCAAGCTCGGCAAGCTCTGCCGCATCTACCATATCCACCAACGCAGGAGCGCCGCCCCAGGATGAATTGTCTATTCCGAGATCACAGCCGTAGCCGTATACAGTGAAACGGAATACCACCACATCGCCATCAGCAGGCTCATATCCCGAAATGCCTACCTGCGCATATTCTCCGTTCAGGAACCAGCTCCAACCTGATTCTGCAGTGTAATCATACGCTGAAAGATATCCGTCATTGTTCCTACCGAACATTTCAGGGCATACCTCCGCAACAGCTGCAGGAATGTCAGCGCCGTTATCCGTATCGGCAAAGGCTTCGATATAGTTGCCGTAATCGCTCTCTGCCACCAGCACATCTGCCGCCCTCTGCACGATGTCGATACCGCTGTCTCCATCATAGATGGGAACCTGAACAGGCTCCACCACCAGTCCCTGACCGATGGTGTTCTTGTCTGCGTAGAAAGTGACATAGCCCTCGGGCTTATCCTCTGCACAGGCACTCACTGCGACAGCACCCAGCACTGCCGCTGACAGCATAGCTGTCATGATCTTTTTGGTCGTTTTCATTTTTGTTCCTCCGACAAATATATTTTTCAGCTTACAACAGCAGTGGCAGGTCTTCCGGCTTGGAATGTAGTACTAAACAGTACGCACGTCTCTGCCCAGCCTTCCCACGGGATATCCCTCAGTGACCCGACTTTCGTCTTTGACAGAAACGCAGCTTCCTCACGGCAGCGGGGACTGCTGCGGATTTTCACCGCATTCCGTTTTGCCGCCTGTATCATAAACCTTTATAATTATACCGCATATAACGGATAATGTCAACAAAACAGCCGCAGAAAGCGTACCTTCTGCGGCTGTGATTATGTATCAAATGTTTTCAGCAGATCAGACAGCTTCATTTCCCGAAGGTCTGACTTATCGGAATCCTTTCCCGCTGCACCGATGAGATAGCCATTCATCTCAAAAGCACATATATCGGGAAGAAGCGTAGTGTCTGCACCGCAAAGCTGCGTTGCGATGCCGATGCCTGTCCGTTTCAGGAAAGCCTCTTTCTTAACCCATATACGGATGATATCCTCGGAAGTAACTGCTAAGCGGCGCTCGTTTTCGCTCAGGACTCGGGAGCGGATATTCTCGCTTACCTTTCTGTCTCTGCGCTCAATATCGATGCCTATCTCGCCATTCTCCGAAAATGCTGCACAGACTGCGCCATCCGTGTGCGAGATCGAAAACTGAAGCTCAGTTCCCTTGATATATGGCTTGCCATGCGCACCTTTTTCAAAAACTATGCTCTTTGCAGGGATGCCTGTTCTGCGGGAGATCTCCGAACGCACCAGCAGCGCTGCCACCAGCGAAAGCACCTTATGCTCATCGGAGCTTTTCTTCATCACAGAAGCCTGACGCCCCTTGCTCACGCAGCGGAGATATTTCTCCACATCTGAGAACTGCACACCTGTTGTTTCAATAACGATAATATCCAAATCACGACCTCCCAGCCGTTATTCACCCAGCAGATACCACTTGCCCGAATACTCCACCATGGAGACCTCTACGGTCTCTGTATAGGTTTCGGATGCGGTCTTGACAGTCACTTCGCAATCAGCGCTGTAGAACTTATCAGCACCGCTGTAATACTTTTCCGCAATTACAGCCAGATCGCCATCGGGTTTCTGTGCAGAAAGCTCTGTCAGCGTTACATCAATGGACTTCACCAGCTTAGGATCAATGCCCTTCTCTGCAAGCGCCTTGTTATATTCCTTGGCAAAGGTCTTGCAGTAATCCTCAAAGGATATGCCTGCACTCTGTGTGAGAGCCTTATCAAGATCGCTTACATACTGCGCACTCATCACAGTCTTTATTGCGCCATAAATATCAGATTTCTGTATTGCTTTGGTGAAAAAGCTGTCCAGACGAGTCTCCATCGCAGTGCGGTCGATATATTTATCCAGCTTTGCACAGCCGTTCTTTCCCTTGCATGTGATATCGGCGTTAACACCAACAGACAGCTTCTTCGGTGTGCCTGTAATGCTGCCCGCAGAATATACAGTAGTCTTTCCGTTGAGCGTTACATTGGCATTTTTCGAAAAACGCAGCTCGCCATAACATAACAGACTCTTGCTCTTATACTGATACAGCCTGCCTGTTACCGCCAGTGTACCGCCGCTCTTTACATTCAGCTTGCCCTTGATGTAGAGTGAGCCTTTGCTGTTTATCCAGAGCTTAGCGCCTTTCATGACAACAAGCGTTGTTCCTGCGGGGATCACGGTCTTCTTCGATATCGTTACGTTGCTTGTTACGGCATAGGTCTTGCCTGCTTTCAGCTCGGTCTTGCCGTTCCATCTTACCGCAGAAACCTCATATTCACGCATAACGGAAACTGCTGTGTCCTCCGCACTTACCGCAACGCTTATGCACGAAACCGCCAGAACTGCACTGAGGATCGCTGCAATCAACTTTTTCATGGCTGTACCTCTCAATCTGCGGCAAAGCTGTCGCCGCTGTCTGATTTTCTCGCCGCCTTGAACAGCGGACTCTTCTTGGTTACAATCTTTTCCTCTATGCCATGCTCTGTGCAAAGGCGCAGAGTGATCTTGCCGCTTTCTATCTTAGGATGGCGTAATATCCTTGCCTTGCCTGTGCATTCCTTGCGGGATACCGCAATAAAGCAGAATTTCTCATCCTCATACGGAGCATCTCCACCCTTCAGCTGCTTGTGAAGCTTTGTTCTTGCCACCCTCGCAGTAAAATGACACCAGTCATCCTCAGGCAGAGGACACTCTCCGTTCATCGGACACGGAGCCGCAATATATCCACCCTCGGCAATGAGCAGCTTTCGTGCCTCTTTCAATTGAGAAAAGCCTTCAGGCGTACCCGGTTCAACTATCAGCAGCAGCTTATCAGCAGCATTCCACAGCTTCATAAGAGCCACTTTGCGAGCAGACGGCATAAGCTCATTCAGGCAATATGAGGATACCACAAGATCCGCATGCTCAATGATATCCGAAGATGATATATCCTTCTTTATCCACTGAGCGTCTATCCCACGAGCCTGCATCAGCTGCTTTCCGAGAGAGATCATGCCGTTCTCACGTTCGAGACAAGTAATGTTGCCGCAATCGGTAAGCAGCTCCGCCGCATGACTTGCCGCTCCCGTTCCTGCGCCGATATCCAGTATAGATTCTACCTCGCCGTCCCAGCACTCAAGCGTAAGCTCCAACGCCTTGCTCACTGCGCCAAAGGTGGCTGGCATCCTCACTGCGGCGTAAGCGAGAGTATCCCTCTCACTGCTGACCAATATCCTTCCTGCACCGCTCTCGCTGCGATAACGCTGAGATATTGCTCCTGCAGAAGCAGTCATCGCCTTGATATCCTGTCCCGCCGCAAGCTGTTCTATTGCAAAGCGAAGCTCTGATGGAAACTCCATCGGCATATCAGCTCCTTAAAAATAGTTGTTCCTGATCTCCTTGGCTGCAAATCTGCCCTCAAGAAGCTGTCCGTTCTCCTTGGGATGAAGTCCGTCACGCAAGTATCTGCCCTCGCCACCGATGATCTCAAACTTCTCGCAGATGCCGCAGTTGCTGTAGCAATCTATCATCTGCACCGACATTCCCTGACACATTCTGCGCATGACCTCCAGCTGTCTGACGGTCTTTGCGTTATGCTCGGGAGTAGCTGTCTGCAGAGGAGTCAGCACAAAAATGCGGCACTCGGGATAATGCTCCCGGATCATCTGTATGCACCAGCGCATAGCTCCTGCCTCTGTGAAGATATCTATATTCTCATCATCAAGGCTCTTACCTGTAAGCGCCTTTTCGGGATCGCCGAAGCTGTCCTTGTCATCATTCGTTCCCATAGCAAAGGCAAAGATATCGGGCGCAGGGTACTCGCCGCTCTCCACCTCTGCGATAAACTTCTGGATATGCACCACAGCGCAGTTGTTCATGCGCATCTGCATTTCCTCAGCGTCATCGGTAGGCTCCCAGCCGCCGCTTATTCCTGCGAAGCCTTCAGAGCCGTAATCCTGCGTAGTGATCGTCTTGCCGCCGAATTCAATGCTTCTCTTATACCACACTGCACTGCCCACCGCAACATTGTGATGCGTCTTGAGCTTGAGTTCATTGAAAACATGGTAAGACCACTGCAGGCCTGCTGTAATACTGTCTCCGTCTACGCCGAAGTTCAGCTTTTCAAATTTATCCATAAGGCATCTCCTAAAAAATAAGATATTCACTTATATTGTAATACAAATCGTACCATTTGTAAAGAGCTTTTTCAGAAAACTCCGCTCAGGTCAAAATCAGGAGTATATTCTTCCTTTGCCGAGCTTCTCTCCTGCATAAATCCCTGCAGACCTGCTTCTATGACCGCATCCAGTGCCTTGTTGTACTCAAAGGTCGTGATGCGTCTGCCGAGCCTCGGATGCTCCTTTGCCTTATAAAACGGCGTATACTGACTCATAAGACTGAACAGTATGTCACTGCCGAAGCGCTCACCGATACGCCTTATGACCTCCACCGAATCCTTGTAAAGATACGGCAGAACAAGATGCCGCACGACCGTACCTCGCATTAAAAGATCACCGTCAAACTGCGGATTTCCCGTCTGACGCAGCATCTCTTCCACAGCCGCCATTGCATTGTCAAAATAATTTGGTGCAGAGGACAGCTTCGCAGCCTCCTCCGAAAAATACTTAACATCGGGCAGATAGATATCGACGTAACCCTCCAGCATACGCAGAGTTTCTACCCTTTCATAACCACCGCTGTTATACACTATCGGAAGATCAAGTTTCCCCTTCACCATATCAAGTGCTTCGATTATCTGCGGCACAAAATGCGTGGGATTGACGAGATTTATGTTATGTGCGCCTTGTGCTTTTAACTCCATAAATATCTCGGAAAGGCGCTCAACAGTAATATCTGCCCCCTTGTTCTCAGCGCTGATATCATGATTCTGGCAGTAAATACACCGCATCACACAGCCTGAGAAAAACACCGCTCCGCTGCCATCCGTTCCGCTGATACAGGGTTCCTCCCAGTGATGCAGAGATGCTCTTGCTATTCTGAGCTTATCACCTGCGCCGCAGAAGCCATTCGCCTTGCTTCTGTCCGCCCCACACTGTCTCGGGCAGAGAGTACATCCCATCTTGTCCTCCTCAAAATAAATTCCCAAACACACGGCTTGGGAATTCAGTTATTAATCCTTCTGCTCCTTGACGGTGATATTACGTACAAACTCGTAATCAGGCGTATACCAACCGTTTTCATCATGCAGAGTCTCAAGGCTTACAGCCAGCACGCCGTTCTCCACATGGGTGAAGTTCAGCGGGCTTTCAGCCACAACATCATATGTAAATACAAATGTCACATTTGCAGGAAGCTCTGCAGTGTTCTGGAATATAAGGCGGAAGCTGTCGCAATCCTCAAAAGCAAAGGATGCAGTGGAATATTCATCAATAAGAATGGGAGCAACAGTCTTTTCTCTCTCCACGAGCTTGCCTATCTGATCCTTCTCCAATGCATAGATATTCTCCGCAGATACCATCACGCCATTCTGCACCACCGCACTGAGGCGCAGGTTTTCATAGGTATAGTCATGCTGCGAAGGATTTCCCTTTGCATCAATGCCGTTGTAAACACTGCCCTCTACAACATATGTGGAAGTATCGATCTGCTCGGAGCTTATGTTGAATACAGGCGCATAGATTATGCTCTGATACTCGGCAAGTATCTCGGTGATATCCTCCACTGATACTGATTCGCCATCAGACGCATTCACTGCATCAACGATCTCGGAAAGAGTCTCGTTTGCACTGTAATCGGTTATGTACACACGAGTAATAGATGTGCCGTTTTCCTCGTTGTTCTTGATATCTCCGCAGAAGATCATTTCCTGCGCACTCAGCATAAGTATCAGATATGCCGCAAGCGCACCCACAAGAAGCAGCGTCAGCACTATTCCTATAACTATCTTCATTTCAAGTCCTCGATTCTGTTAAATACAATATAAATTTGTATCCCAGTCGGGAATATAAGGATGATGTCTCAGATACAGCTTATACTTCTTGTTGATAGAAGCTATCTGCAGCGGTATGCTGAACATATCCTCGTTTCTGTGATAAAGCGCCACATTCAGGCGTGGACGGAAATTCTGCAAGGTTTCCTTTGAGCCGTTTATCGCCTGCTGCTCGCTGCCCTCCACATCATATTTGATGATAGTAGCCTCACCGCCCTGAAGCATGTGATCCACACTCATCATCTTGACTTCCCTGCCACGTCTCGGATCGACATTATCAACCTTGGAGCTTCTGCCCGCTCTCTGGCTGAACATCATGGTAGTCTCGCTGTCCCATGCGCCGCAGTTATAAGCCTCCAGCAGACCTGATCCTATCATATACAGCCTGCGCTTCAGCTTTTCATAGTTTTTGTGATCGGGTTCCATTGCATAAAGCTTCCTGAAATTCATTGAAGTCTCGTTCAGGAACTCCACCAGCGTATCGCCGTTATATGCACCGAGATCCACATAGATCTCTTCACCGCCCACCTTCAGCAGATCGAACATCTCCTCGTGGGGAGTCTCACATTCCTTCAGCAGCATGATATCGCCACTGAGCTTATAACGGATAACATTCTCAAACACCTTTTTCGACTGCTCATCCGCAAGCATGCCATAGACCGTTTTAAGCTCCTTGTAATGCTCCTTTGCATAATCCAGAGTGAACAATCCATCGCCCACCACAGGAACATTAGGCGCATACAGCTCATGCTTTTCTGCGATCTGATATATTCTTTCCATTACATCAGGGAACTGCGTTCCGAAGCAGACCAGGATTATGAAATCGTTGCCGTAAAGCTCCTCGATCTCACTGAGCTTCTTTACACGGATGCCCATAAAGCTGTGACCACGCACGAACTCATCGCTCGCCATGATATCATCCACCTGAACACCGATGCCATCCAGCACGTTCCGTATCTTTTCGGCACCGTCACCCATGCCGTACAGAACTATCTTCTTATCCGTTTCGGCAAGATAGTCCCACAGGCAGCTGTCTATTTCATCAAGAAAAAAAGCCATTTCAACCTCTTTTAGAGCATTTTCAGATCTTCTGCTTCCTTTACGCACTGAACGAACGCATCGGATATCTTCGATCTGTCAAGATTATACAGCAATGCAAAACGGTCAACATTCTCCCAGTTGCCCTTTTCATAGCTGTATGCCAGATTATATACATCACTATATATTCCGCCTCTTCCCAGCAGACCATTCTTGATCTCATCCGTAAGCGGAAATTCCTGCAAAGTACGTTCAAGATTACCTGTCCCACAATGATCCAGCATGGAAAGCAGACCCATCAGATAATATGCGTCGCCTTCTTTTGCCGCTTCGGGTATCATTGCGGATATCTTTCGGCAGAACTTTGCCATAAGCAGTGAGAGTCTCATCATTTCAACATTATCGTTTCGTGTGATGCGCTGCATACCCATCAGATACACCCATTCACGCAGATAATCAAGGCCGAGAATAACAAGCGCCTGATTGATAGATGACACTCTGTTTCTTACACCGAAATACACGGAATTGATAAGGCGCAGCAGACGCTGGCACATGGCAGTATCTCTGGAGATGACCTCCACGATATCGCTTATCTCAGGCTCTTCCTGAGATACCAGCTGCATCACCTGCATGAAATTCGTTGTGAGCGGAGCCACACTGTTTTTCGACATTATTGTGGGACGCGCAAAATAGTAACCCTGTGTGAAGGTGCAGCCCAAACGCTTAGCATATTCGTACTCCTCAACGGTCTCTATCTTCTCCGCAAGGATTATCTTATTACAATAACGGCAGACATACGCAGTCTCTTCTATCTTATTCTGAGGGATGCGGAAATCTATCTTCACGATATCGCCAATCTGGAAAAGCTCGCTGTAGGTGTTGTTATACTCAAAATCATCCAGAGCGAGAGTATAGCCTCTCTCCTTCAGATCCTGACATGCATCCACCAGATCCTGATCTATCATGAGATTTTCCAGCACCTCTACGACCACGATATCAGGCGAGATCATCTTAGGCACGCCACGCTTCAGCAGATTGCCTGTAAAATTGATGAACGCCTTACCGCCGCCGACAACATCACGGATATCCAGTCCGAAAAAAGCATTCGTCACCACATCAGCAGTGGACTCGTCTCCGCTCGTACCGGTATAGATATTCTGTTGTCCGTTGCTGCGATAAAGCAGTTCATAGCCGTATACCTGATTTTCGGTATCAAATATCGGTTGCCGAGCCATATATACATCCATTGATGTGATCACCTTTCGCCTTTATCAGAAATATGCATAGTTACTCATACTATAATTATACACTATTGCGCACATTTTTTCAAGCACTGTATAAAAGTTTTAAAATCCCATCACAATTTCGTTAGAATTGCACAATTATCGCAAATCATACGACTATTCAAAGACGGTATATTTTGATGAATCTCACAAAAATTAAAACCGCCGAAAAAGGACTGTTTTAACGGATATGCTTCCTGATCCCTCCAACGAGAGATACCATCAAAAGCGCTCCGATAAAGCCTCCTGCGAAGGCATCCTTTCGGCGGTATGGTGGCTATTTCATCACAGCATCAAAGGTTTTTGTTGAGCGACTGTCCCGTCGCTCTTCCCACCACTGCGCTGTTGTAATAACCTATCTTCTGCTTGGTCTGCTTCAGCTGCTCCAGCTCCTTGCGGGAATCAATATGCTGGTTTCTGAACTGACCCGAGATCACCTTGTCCTTATCAAGGATCCTCTGCTTGCAGATAGACAGATTTTTCTGGACGACCTGTATCTCCTTATGGATATCATCCAGCGGAATATTGACATAGCTGCCATTAACAAGCGAGCGAAGAAGAGTTCTCTCCTCGCTCAGCTCCATATCGATAACGGTATCGAGATTCTGTTTCAGATCCTCCAGCCTGTCGATAAGCTCGTTGCGCTTAAACAGCGAGCTTTGAAGCACCTCGAGGTCTGCATTTATCATAGAGTCCGTATGCCTTTCGTACTCCTGAAATGTTTCATAGATCTCGCCCAGTATAGAAAGTACGGCCTTGCATCCGATTTCCTCTGACATAAATGCTTCCCCCTTTGCGATGTATTCTCAGCCCGCCCGAAAACGGGCTGAGAAGAAATTACTTTTTCTGCTGGTTGTTGCGAGCCTGCGCCTCGATCTCTTCCTTAGTCATCTGGCTTATCTGAGTAAATGCATCACGAAGATCTGCAATCATAGGGATGATCTTCTTGATCTCTGTGGCATCCTTATGGATATTAGCCTTCATAGCTTCCTTCTGGAAGAATATATACAGCTGCTCAAGATTCTTTGAGATCGGCACCGACATATCCAGTGCACCTCTGAGTGCGCCCAGAAGCTCCTGCGCCTTTATAAGTGCGTCATTCGCCTTCTTGATATTCGGCACTTCTTCGATAGCAACCACTGCGATAGCCAGCTGCTTTTCGATCTCGCTGTACATTTTTATGACCACCTCAACAGGTGTCATTGTCTGCACAGACTGCTTTTTATATGTTGCATATGGATTAGACATTTTTTATCTGCCCTTCAATCTTAATTACTGTAATCAATATCCTCCGCCACCGAGGTAGGAAGAGAGGTAGCTGGACTGGCTGTTCAGATCAGACATCATGGACTCCAGATTTGTGAATACGCCCCACCAGTAATCCTCACGGGTATCGTACTTTTTCTGCAGATCGGAGATGCGCTCTCTGAGGTTCTCCATTTCCTTGAAGATGGTACTGTCAAGAATTGTGGAGCTGCTGCTCTCAATACCTGCCTTACGAACAAGAGAGCCTCTGTTCTCACGGCTGCCGGTAGCCTTAACTGCGCCATCAAGGATGCCATCGAGCTTTGTCATCAGGCCGCTTTCGGTGTTTGTGAACAGTTCTGTAACTGCATCAAGATTCTCACCGAGCATCTTATCCAGCTGCTCCTCGTCGATCTCCAGTTTACCATGATCGCCATAATCGTTGGAGGTCTTGATGCCAAGGCTAAACAGACCGATCTTGCTGCCATCGTCAAGAGTTACAGTATTATAAAGAGCGGTACGCATCTGGGACATGATGCCTGTGATAGTTCTGTCGTTATACAGAACACCCTGCTTAGCCATCTTCTCCCACTTCTCGATCTCCTCCTCGCTCATAGCTTCCTTCTCGGCGTCGGTAAGAGGTTCATACTTCTCGCCCTTGGAATCTGTAGCAGGAGCCTTGCCGATGTACTCATATACATCGTCGATCAGCTTGTTGTAATCCTCAACAAAACCCTTGATGATATCCTTCAGGCCGCTAGTATCCTTCTCAATCTCCACTGTGAAGGTCTCGCCTACAGCGATATCATCTGTGAATGCGAATGTTGTGCCGTCAAGCTCATACTTGTTCTCGTTGAGATAAATTGTCTCGCCATCCAACTCGATTGCTGCATTCTGGCCGAGCTCGAAGTCGTAATTGCCGCTCTCATCGGTAATGCCGAGAACAGTTGTCAGCTCAGAGCCTTCGATACGAATGTCACCTGCGCCGCCAAGCTCCTTAGCCTCAAGAGAGAAGCTGTTGGTAAGAGCAGAATAGCTCATATTAACGCCTGCATCGCTTGCGTTAACAGCCTTCACAAGAGAATCAATAGTAGCATCTGCACCAACCTTGATCTCAACGTCGTTGATCTTGAGGGTATAGTTGCCTTCATCGTCTGCTGCGATGCCCAGATCCTCAAGCTTTGTTTTGCTTGTGATCTTATTGGAGGAAGTGCCCTTGGTAAGACCCAGAGTACCGCCTTCGATTGCGTGCATGGTGAATTCCAGACCTGTATCATCCTTTGTTGCGGTCAGGCTGGTGCCATTGAACGCAAATGTAACACCCTCGCCTGCGAAAGCGTCGTTCAGGGCAGAGGTCATCTCAGCCTTGTTCTTGTCCTGCGCAGCCTGTGCAGAGGTATATTCATAAGCCTTGAGCTTTTCTTCGTCGATCTCAGCGTCATCCTCAAGGTTGTACGCCTTGCGGTAAGCTGCTTCCTTCAGGCGGTTGTATTCCTCAAGGATAGCCTCGTTACCATCCTCGTTTCTGCTGTCATAATATGTACTGGAAACGCCCTCGAAGCTTACGTTCTTGATAACGCCGCCAACATCCATGCTGAATGTATTCGTGCCTGTAACAACGCTGCCGAGATTAACAGTCTGAGTCTTTGCAGCGTCAGAAAGGCCGAAGTTACCAATGTTCTCTGTAACTGATACAGAAGCATTTCCACCCACAACGAACTCTAAACCGCCGTCAGCGTTCATCTCTGCCTGCAGGAACCACTCGTGGCCGTTATCGGGATCAACAGCGCCCTCAATAGCAGAAGCATTATCGGAACCTGTATGGTTACCTGTATAGCCGAAGCCGATCTGCAGCTGAGTATTCAGATTGCTGAGAGCGTTCTGCTTTACAGCATCCATATCAACTGTACCGTCTGCACCGACCTCACCCTGTCCGGAGAAGCTGATGGTCTTAGTAACACCGCCGACCTTAACATCCATGGACATGTTATAAACTCTGGTGAAGGTGCCATCGCCATTGTCGATGTCCTTGCCGCCAACGGATTCAAGCGCCTTGCCGATATCAAGCTTGAAGCTCTCGGGCTTGATCTCTCCACCCTTTACTGTGCTAGCCTTAGCAGTCTGCAGAACAGTAAACTTGTGAGAACCTGCCTGAGAGGAAGAGGATGTTGTTACATTGAGTCCCTTTGTGCTTGCGTCGGTAGCGGAGCTGATCTCAGAAGCATACTTGTTGAATGTGGAAGAACCCATGAGGTAGGTGTTCTTGTTCAGCACATCAAAGTACTTCTTCTGGAAATCGGTCATCTTCTTGGCAACAGCCTGATAAGCCTCCTGCTGCCAGGTGAGCTTTGAAAGCTTCTTGCTCTGGTTATCGATCTTTGTCTGGTATGTGGTCATCATCGCACTGATGATGGATTCGGTATCAAGTCCTGATACCATACCACTCATACGAATAGGCTCTGACATGATTTATTCCTCCTGTTTATGAGATTTCAGAAGCGCTGCGATCGCGTTGCTCGGAATGTGCGCTGCCTGCTCGTTTGTCTGGCGTGCAGCCTTCAGCTCGCTTCTGATTATTTTTACGTCTTTAGGTGCGGAAATGCCGATCTTCACCTTATCCTTGGACACTTCCAATACAGTGATCTCGATATCATCTGAAATTATAAGGCTTTCATCCTGTTTTCTGGTTACAACTAGCATCCTCACCCCTCCTCATAGACCGGAGCCTTGAATTCGTAAGGATCCGGAAGAATGATCTGAGCGGCGATATTATCTCTCGTATTCATTACGATAGGGCATCTCAGATTGATCGTCGTCTTGCGATAATCATCGGGAACGATAGCAACTGCAAGACATCTGTAAGGAGTATCCTCATCCACCTTTATAAGCTCCTGCTCCTCATCGGAGATCTCAAACTTATAATCGGGGTAGATCTGCATAGGGTCATATACTACAAAGCACGGCTCTTTGCCATCCACCGACTGCAGCCACATGGGGAACTTTTCTTCGCCGAGGGGACTGAGCAGTGCGTAACGCTTTGCTGACTCGAAACCGATGATTCCTGCGGGGAAATCAATTATAGTTTTCTCGTCGATCTGAACTTCACCGAAATCTCTAGTAATTATATTCATCAGACGCTTCGGCTCCGTATTCCACGAAGCCTCTCCTTTCTGCGACGATCTTTTTTATCAGGTCTGGGGCGGCTCGTAATTGGGATTTGCGCTGGCGGGAACGTAGATAGGCTCGCCGACATACTCGATCTCTACTCTGGGTCTGTCTCTTACAATAAGCTCTACGCTGCCGGGGATGAATTCCATCGGCATTCTTGCCATTGTATCCCAGTCGAAATCCTGAGAACCGAGCTGGTAATCAATGTTCAGCTTACCCTCATCGAAGGTGATATCGGCACCCTCCTTAGGCAGAAACTCCATGATGGTCTGCATCGTTGCACCTGCACGGGCATTCTGAAGAGCAAGCTCCGAAGCACTTGCGCCACGGGCCAGCGCATCGCCGTTGGATGCCACCTTTGCAGTACCCTGAAAGGCCAGAGAGAATCCCTCCTGAGCCTTCTGAGCCAGCATATCGCCATCGGTCATGTGACCAAGGCCAAGGCTCTTTCTTGCTTCGTAGGTGTCGATATTGATCTTGAGCGGCTCAGCCTCCATAACGAAGCCGCCGTTCTTTGTGGTGATATTCACCTTAGGCTGTCTGTCCTCAGGCAGCTCCAGCTTTGCCTTTGTTATCTTGATCTCAATAGAGATCGGGATCGTTGTGATTCTAAGCAGATTGCTATCCATTCGGGAACACCTCCTAAAATACTAGTTATTGAATTAACGAATGTAATTGAATATCGTATTGGGAATGATTGCGCTGGACATCTGCAAACATGCATTGTAAAGCGCTTCGTAAGTCTTGTAAAGAGTGATCTCGGATTCAAGATCGCTGGCTTCGAGAGAATCCTGACGCTCCTTGAGGTTGAGTTCACGGGTATCATATCTTTCGGAGTTGAAGCCGATGAACTCTTCCATGTTACCGAGGTTTGCGATCTCTACCAGCAGGTTTTCGGATGCCTCAACGATCTGGTCGATACAGCCGTTTGCGTATCCGACCTCGCCGTTCTTTAACGCCTTTGCTGCATCCAGTGTAATCTGGATATAATTGAAGGAATAAGTGTATTCGTTATCCACAGTTGCCTTGTTTTCAGCACCCTGTGTGCTCATAACATAAACCTTCTTGCCGTCATCAACAGTTATGTTACCATCTGCGTCAACGGTAGGAATAACAGGGCTTCTGTAGAATGCCTTGTCAAGCGCTGCCTGAAAGTTCGCCTGGCTCTCAGCCTCGGAAGCACCTCCGGTAAACTTCACCGTCTGCTTTTCGCCGTTATAGAAAACATCGATAGAATATTCCAGATCATTCTGCAGAGATGCGAGATCTATAGAAGCTGCACTCATTTCGGAGCCGCAACCTGTAAGCTCTGCACCGTTGAAGGAAACTCTCAGACCTGTCTGAGGGTCGATCTCCTGTGTTTCCTGATCTATCACCATTCCAAGTCCGATATCAACATATACCTCATTGGAATAGGGGAACTCCTTAAAATCATCGTAAGCATTGATCGGAACGCCGTGGTAAAGCACCTCGGTCGCATATCCGTCATCACCGTAAAGCAGGCTGAAAGGCTGCTCTGCGTTGCTTTCGCCGCCGAAGATCGCTCTTTCCGCACTGTTTGTGTTCAGGATAGATACCATCTCACGGGCGTATGTATCAAGCTGCTGGCTGAGGATCTGAAGGTCAACGCCCTCGTCCTTGGTGGTGTTACATGCGTAGATTATGGTTTCACGGATAGTTGCCAGCTCCTCGGATATCTGAAGCATGGAGGTCTCAGCCTCGGTATAGAACTTATCAGCTACCTCGAGATTCTCCTTGTACTGCTTTGTACGGGAGAGCTGCTTTCTTACTGTAAGAGCCTTCGCAGCGCTCAGAGGATTATCACTGGCACGGCTGAAATCTCTTCCTGTGAATACTTTCTGCTCGGAAGCGTACTTGTTCTTTCCGAGACGCTTGAGGTTCCTGTCGTAATTACGAAGGACCGTTGAATTAGTTATTCTCATTCAGAACTCCTTTCACGATTACAGACCAACTCTGCCTGTGCCGTTTATCAGCTTGTCAAGGCAGTCATCAAGGGTGGTCAGCATACGGGAAGATGCGCTGTACCATTTCTGGTAATTCAGCATGTTGATGCCTTCCTCGTCCATGTCCACGCCGGAGACCTCGTCTCTTGCGTCAAGCAGTGTATCTACTGTGGAAACCGCACCATCATTGCGGCTCTTTTCATAAGTAATAGTCTGAGCAAGGCGGTTACTGATGAAGCTTATATACTGGTAAACATCGCCCTTGAAGTCATGTGCATTACCGAATTGAAGATCGCCGTTCTCAAACTGAGAAAGCAGGTAGATAACGTTTGTGTTCTGCAGTGTTACTGCACCTGTCTCGTCTGTTACTTCATCCCAACCGTAGTGATACATACCTGTAAGCTCGTCGAGAGTTCTTACCTGGCCGATCATCGTGGGATCGGAGAGCCATTCCTGGCTTACACGGATATTTGCTGCGGTGAACACCGAACCCTCAGGCTCTGTGGAGAACATTCTTCTGGAGGGATCCTCCGTAGCGCCGTTTGCTTCGTTAAGAGTCTTTGCGATGGTGTTCGCAAACTCGTTTACTGCGGATTTGAAGTACGCAATGCCGTACTCGCTGTTCTGATTGCCTGTAGCGTATACGCCGTTACCGTTGAGCATATTGAAGAAGCTCTTCAGTATACCGTTCTGGCAGTTGATCTGCTCACCGCTCTCGTAGTAGATGATCGCCTGACCGTACGCCTCGTAATCATCCATTATCAGACGGTTTACCTTGAACTTGTTTCCGTCTACAACCTGAATGCCGCAGAGGTTCACGCTGAAGGTACCGTTCTCGTTTCTGATAACATCAACGTCACCGTAGTTTGAAAGCTCATCAACATACATATTCAGCTGATCGTAAAGCTCGTTAGGGCCATACTCATCAGGATAGTTCAAAAGCTCTCGTGCGATTCTGTCGTTGAGAACATTCATGTCATCAAGCAGATTGTTGAGGTAGAATACTGTATCCTCAAGCTCAGTAACGTAGGTATCCTCGACCTCGCAGAGCTTGTTATCATAATCCTGCAGCAGCTTACAGAGGTTTACCGCTGCGTTACATGCGATCGTTGCAACCTCCATACTGTCAGGCTTCTCAACTGAGTAATCCTGCAGTGCTGCGAAGAATTCCTCTGTGAAGTGCTGGAGACCGTCTGTCTCGAAGTTATCAAGAATATCTTCGACCTCGCAAAGGATATCAACTGTCTTTTCAGTCTCAGCTTCAATAGCCACATTCTCACGGTAACGCTTGTCGATGTAGATATCTCTGATCTGGCTCACACCGTAAGCATTAACGCCCTGACCCTGAACCGAAAGGTTATTGGTCTGGCTGCACCATCTCAGGCTCTGGTTACCCGAAACGTACATAGCGTAAAGATCAACACGCTGTCTGGTATAGCCAATGGTGTTTGTATTTGACAGGTTGTTGCCTGTTATATCCAGGCTCTTCTGCGCAACCTGAAGTGTGCGCTTCTGAGTTTCAAATCCTAAAAAAGTCGGACGCATATATTTTCCTCCTAAACTTCTCTGATGACGGTGGAGGAGCTGCCTCTCGTCACCTTGGAAGCGTTTCTGTCATAGGTCTCGGGCTTATTGAATATGCCCGCACGCTTAACGAATTCCTCCTGATTATCCAGCTTGCGCTTCACTATCTCGTTGGTGCGCTGGTTCATCTCACGGATACCGTCCACAAGCTCTGTGAGCTGTGTGCCGAACAGCTTCAGCTTAGCCTGATAATCCTCAGGAGCTTCCGCTATAAGGTCGTTAAGCTTCTTATCCTCAATGCCGAGAGCCTTGAACAGCTCCAGCCTTTTGTTTTCGAGATTCTGGCTCTTCATAACGTAAGCCTGCTCATCATTGAGGGAATTGGTCAGCCATTCGAGGTCGTCCTCAAGTATCTTGGTGTGCTTCTTCATCAGGAACATTGAAAGCTCCCTGTAGAAATCGCAGTCGATCTCAAGGCACTTGATGATCGCCTCAACCGTTCTCTTATCCAGCATGACCGCTTACCAGAGAAGAATATAGGACGCCAGCTCACTGGCGGGGATGCCGCTTTCCGCTGTCTGCTTTGCAGCTGCAAGCTCCTGCTCTGCAGCGTCAGCCTTGACCTGTGCGGAAATTCCGTTCTTGGCAGCCTGAAGCGCCTTTTCAAAACCGAACTCCACACGGTCCATATTCTTTACGGAAGCGGAGGCTTCTGTCTTGTTTATTTTATTGCTGCGGTTGGTGTTGTACGCCGAAATAACGCCGGCTATTCTTTTGATCTCCATAAATCTTTGCCTCCTTATGAGTTATCGGGTAAAACCCGTAAAAATCTTTGAATGCGAACGGAAGATCGTGCCAAAAAGGCATATTTCCGCCTATATTAATTATCGACAGAAACCCCCGAAACTTTAGTGTTTCGGGGGCAATTTAATTAAATTATTAAAAATCAAACCATTGGCGGGTTGCCGTTAATGGAATTAATGTTCAGAAAATGAGTGCCGATGGTACCCACATAGGAAGCGCCGTCAATATCGCTGCTGCAGGTGCCGCAGATGATGCCGTTCTGCAGCTGAGTGAACTCTGTAAACATAAGATCATCTCTGGTTGTGCTTTCGGGCAGCTGCTCCTCACAATAGTGTGCGGTCAGCACCTTAAGATCACCGTAACCACCCAACGGCTTACCATCACCATCCACCTCGATAAGATTGCTGATATCATAACTGTAATCGCACATCACTACAGCATAGTAATGACCCTTGGTAGCTTTGTTCATGGTATCCTCAAGATCCTTTTGAAGCAGCTGTTCAAACGGATGATCCGATGTAGTTGCTGTGACATCTGTGATAAGGTCGCCCAGAGTTTTTCCTACCTTGACATATTCTATACCATCATCATACGCAACCTCTATCCAGAGATAGTTATAATTGAATACATTACCTCCGAACTTGGGATTGAACATGACAAACGGATTCGGTCCGCTGCCTGCAAGATATTCCTGCGCACATTGCTGCAGCTGCGGTGTAAGATGATACTCCGTCAGCTGATAACGGGTCATGTTATACTGAAGAGAGGCATAGAAATCCGAAGCATAGGTCTCTGCCGCCTGCTTTTCGGCGTCATCACTGGAGAACGCAGGAAGTATCACAGCCATAAGCACAGCCATTATCGCAATAACGATGATAAGCTCTGCCATGGTGAAACCCTTGCTTGCTCTTAATTTCTGAAGATATCTTATCACTGAAATTCCTCCTTACAGTAAATGCATACGTTTGCGGGCTTGCATATACCACGGCATCGCCGAAGCACAGGCAAAACAACAAAAGTGCTTATTAACACTAATTCCCCGACGGCTTGCGCCGCCGAGGAAAATAGTTTTAGTTAATTGTCAGCTTTTCAAACGCTAAATTATGCGAGAGCTGTTGTCAGCTGAGGAGATGTACCGATGATAGCACCTGTTGTTGTAACGCCATCAGTGGAACCCCACTCATATTCCTCATCGCCCATCAGCTGTGCATAAGTAGGAACATTCTGTGCAGAATCATCATCGCCGTCTGCATAGTATGTAAGAGCTACACACTTACCAGCGTTGATGTAAGCCTGAATGCAAACACTGCCAGTGAAGGAGAAGTCAGCGTCGAGCTTCTGCTCGAGATAACCCATAACGTTACCATTAGTAGCACCGTCGGGGCCGCCCAGAGCCTGAGCAGCGTCAGACCAGCAGTCAGCAGAGTAAGTAAACTCGCCAGCCGCACCATCAGTGTAGGTGATTGTCCAAGTGTCCTGAGCTCCGCCGTCAGCACCCTCAGCCTTCTGTGTGCCGTAACCCTTAGTATCCATCTCTGTGATGAATGTGTTAACGGTTGTCAGCAGGGACTTAGCAGTGGAGTTAGCAGATGTAACTCTAGAGGAAGTAACCTGGTTCAGCATGGTGGGAACGAGAATAGCTGCGAGTACGCCGATGATAGCGATAACTACGATCAGCTCAACGAGGGTAAAACCCTTCTTAGCCTTGAGGGCCTGAAGCTTCTTTATCATTGTAAAGACCTCCTATAAAAAATTTTTTATGTATAACCCCGGCGGGGTTATATCCTTGACTAACAGAAGATTACTTCTGTTTGTGTTTTAATTATAGCCTATAGTCTAAAAAAATGCAAGTGTTTTTTGAAAAAATTTCATACAAAAAGCGATTTTCGTAAAAAAACTATTAAATTTCGCTTGTTTTATGTGCATTTTCCACAACCAAAACACTCTTTTATGAAAATCGTGTTACATTTTCATTCAACTTTTTGTTTTAGCTTAGCTATAATTTTCAGCGGGTAATATAGCCTTCCCCTTGAGGGGAAGCCTATTAAACACCCATATCCAGATATCTCTTATACTCATTGGGATCCTGACATCTTGTGAGGGCGGTCTCGTTAGTGATCTTACCCATACGAACAAGTCTTGCAAGATCCTGGTCAAGAGTGAACATTCCGTTCTTCTTACCTGTTGCGATAGCAGTAGGCACCTGGAATATCTTACCCTCACGGATCATGGAACGAATAGCGTCTGTAGCTGCGAGGATCTCCAGTGCTGCACATCTGCCCTTGCCGTCCGATGTGGGAACGAGGGTCTGAGAGATGATACCAACGATGGAGTTAGCAAGCTGCGAACGGATCTGTCCCTGAGAATGAGGAGGATAAACGTCGATGATACGGTCGATCGTCTCTGCAGCACCTGTGGTATGCAGTGTGGAGAACACGAGATGTCCTGTTTCTGCGGCGGTTACTGCGGCATTGATGGTCTCGAAGTCACGCATCTCACCTACGAGGATAACATCGGGGTCCTCACGGAGTGCAGCACGCAGAGAGCCTGCGAAGCTGTCAACGTCCTGACCGATCTCACGCTGGTTTACCATGGACTGCTTATGTGTGTGCAGATACTCGATAGGATCCTCAACAGTGATGATGTGACAATTCTTCTGGCGGTTGATGTGGTCGATCATTGCTGCCAGTGTGGTGGACTTACCGGAACCTGTAGGTCCTGTTACCAGTACCAGTCCACGGGGAGCAAGAGCGAAATCGCCGAGAGTTCCGGGAAGGCTCAGATCAGACAGAGTAGGAATGTCGTTTCTCAGCAGACGGAGCGCAACTGCGTGGTAGCCTCTCTGTCTGTACACGTTAACTCTGTGACGGAAACCTGATGTCGAAACATAAGAGAAGTCGGTATCCAGACCCTTGGAGATCTGGGACTTATGCTTGATGGATGTGATCTGGTTGATGATATTAACGATGATGGGCTCTGTGCAATCGGGATATCCGCTGAGCTTTCTGATAGAGCCATGCAGACGGACTATCGGGGGCAGACCTGCAGTAAAATGCAAGTCAGAGCAACCGAGCTCTCTTGCCTCGTCCAGAATGCGGTTGATGTCCATGATGTTGTTATTACCTTCCACGTTTATTCTCCTTTATGTCATTAATATGAAATAATATATGCCAAAATTCATAATTACCGCTTCAATTATTATACGGTATATGTTGCCTTTACCAGCTCATCCATTGTGGTTCTGCCTTCAAGCACCATCTGTGTAACGTTATCACGAAGCAGTCGTGTACCGTTCTTGGTAGCCTGCTGACCGATCTCCTCAGCTGTTGCGCCTGCAGAGATAAGCTCCTTGATATCATTTGTGGATACGATGATCTCATGGATAGCGGTACGTCCTGCGTAGCCTGTATTACGGCAAGCCTTGCATCCGCCCTTCTTGGGACGATAGATGTCAACAGGCTGTGTCTTGCTTACAAGACGAAGATCTGCTTCATCTGTAAGTGTGTACTTTTCCTTGCACTCACTGCACAGCAGCTTTACAAGTCGCTGAGCGATGATTCCTACTACAGAGGATGCAACCATGTAAGGTGCTACGCCCATATCTACCAGACGGACGATAGTTGATGCTGCGTCGTTTGTATGCAGTGTAGAAAGAACAAAGTGTCCCGTGATAGCTGCACGGATAGCGATATCTGCAGTCTCACCGTCACGGATCTCACCGACCATTATGATATCAGGGTCCTGACGGAGGATGGATCTCAGCGCTGCAGCGAAGGTCATGCCTGCCTTATCGTTGATCTGACACTGGTTAACACCATCGATACGCTTCTCGACAGGGTCCTCAACCGTTACGATGTTAACATTAGGCTGGGAAAGCTCACCGAGGGTAGCATACAGAGTTGTAGACTTACCTGAACCCGTAGGTCCTGTAACCAGCATAACGCCGTTAGGGCAACGGATGATCTGCTTATACATCTCATAGTTATAGTCTGTCATACCGAGGTCGGTGATCTTTCTTGTCTTTTCATCGGCAGAAGAAAGCAGACGGATAACGCATTTCTCACCCCATACGCAAGGGATAGTCGATACACGGAAGTCCTGCTGAACGCCATCGATTATCATACTGTAACGGCCGTCAAGAGGGATTCTCTTCTCTGCGATATTCATACCACCGAGGATCTTGATACGGGTAATGATAGAGTTATGGAATGCGATCGGCACCTTCATATCCTGCTCGACCAGCTCACCGTCCATTCTGAAACGGATCCTTGTTCTGGTCTTGAATGCCTCGATATGAATATCCGTCGCCTTCAGGCGGAACGCTGTTTCAGCCATCATGTTAACTAGCTTAACGATAGGCGCATTATCGATACGCTCACCGGATTCAGCTGCTTGCGTATCAACAACGTCCTGCTGCTCATTAGCCAGCTCGCTAACTGCACTATCCACCTGCTGCTGCGAGTAGAACTTGCTGATAGCTTCGTTGATGGCGGTCTTGGTAGAGATCTGAGGAATGATCTCCATGCCTGTCTGAACCTTCAGTTCTTCAAATATATAGAAGTTGATAGGGTCGTTTGTAGCGACCATCAGTCGGTTATTATTGATAGCATAAGCAAGGACAGTCTTTTCCTTTGCCTTTTCCTCAGGGATCTTCATAACCGCTTCACGGTTGATCTGCGTTGTAGAAAGATCCACATAGGGTACTTTAAGTCTGATAGACAGAGCCTGAGCCAGCTGTGTTTCGGAAACTAGTCCCATCTCCAGCATTACGTCGCCCAGCATTTTTCCGCCTTCGGACTGCTTCTGCTTTATCAGAGCGTCCTCCAGCTGATCCTTGGTGATAAATCCGTTTTCAACCAGGATCTGACCAATTGGTAGGTTTTTGATCGGTGCAGCCATCTGCAAATTCTTCCTTTCGGATTATTTACGGAATACCTCCGCAGTACCGGCCGGCGCCGGCGGTAGAATCGGACAAATACACATTGCCCTTGCAAAAAGTAAATATATGTGTTAAAATATTACTATCCTAATATAAGAAAGGGGTAATCGTTATGTCATTACCTGAGATCGTGATGTACATACTTGTATTCGTATTCGGATCTGTGATAGGCAGCTTTCTGAATGTTGTCATCCTCCGAACACCGCTCAAGCAGTCCATCATCACTGAGCCATCCCACTGTTTTTCCTGCGGAAACAGACTGAAGTGGTACGATATGTTCCCGATATTCAGCTGGCTCATCCTGCGTGGAAAGTGCCGTTTCTGTAAGGCTAAGATCTCTCCTCGATACATGATTGTGGAAACCATCACTGCCGTGCTGTATCTGCTCGCTTTCCTGCGTTTCGGAACGGAGGGCCGCTGGCTGGAATTCGGCGTTTCTGTGATCCTGTTCCCAATACTCGTCGTACTCAGCTGCATTGATATTGATCATTTTGAGATCCCTTACTGGTGCAGTGCTGTTGTAGCCGTGCTTGGCATCGCAGCTTTCTTCCTGCCCTTCACTGCAGATCACAACATAATCTGGTACGAAAGACTTATAGCACTTGCTGTTGTAGGCGTACTGTTCGTCGTACTCGTGCTTATCGGAGGAATGGGCGGCGGAGACCTTCAGCTTATGCTCGGCTCCTCGCTGCTGCTTGGCTTCAAGGTGTTCCCCGGACTGTTCATCGGAATCATACTCGGCGCCATTTATGGATCCATTAAGAAATTCAAGGACCGTAAGGCCGAAAAAGCAGTATCCGACAAGCTGAAAGAGCTTGCCATGGATTGGTATCAGGAGCAACTCGACCGTGATGTCGGCTATGTAAAGAACGGCAACGAAGATATCATCGTCGGAAGCATCATTTCAGGTGAGCCTGATATCGAGTGGGAATTCCTTGACGAGAGTGCATGGAAAGGTCTTCCTGACAAATCCGCACTCAGCAAGGCGATCCGTGATAACATCACCGACGAACGTGAGGGCGGCTTCAAGATCATCATCAAGGAAGATCTCGTAGTCAAAGTTAAATACTCCAGACACATGGTATTCGGACCGTTCCTCGCAGTTGGAATCGCAACTGCATGGCTCGTCGGAGATTTCATCATGAACTGGTATATCGGATTTATGAGTTTCTGATAAACTGCTCTGATCGATAAACAAAAATTGCTTATTCATCACAACAATTTAAAAGAAATTTACGGGGCGGGCTGACCGCCCCGTAATTCTTTTGTTTTAATTATCCGCCAGCAACATCTGTACCGATATTTCTGGTAATGTAGATAATGTAGATATTCTTGCCATCGTTAGTTGCGTCTGTTGCAAGGTCAAACGAGTCAAAGATTTTGTAATCCACAGTGGATTTATCATTGATCACAGTACTCTTGACATTGTTTACTTCAATAAAGCTCTTGCCCTTGAATATCAGATTCATATCATTGTCGATAGCCTCTGAATTATAGATATTCACATCCATAACCATCGCAGGTGTTATAAGTACAGGCGTTGCCGGCGCAACGGGAGGCTCACCTGTTCCTGCATCTGCGGACTCCGCGGTCGCCGCAGGCTCTTCAGTCTCAGGTGCTTCAGCAGTTGACGGAGCTTCTACAACAGCATTCGTGTCAGGATTAACCCATACAGCTCGGGGAGCAAACGAAAACTTAGGATAAATATCCTCATAGAAGCATTCTTCAAATACGTTCACCGGATCAACAAATTGTCCTGTTGACCAATCATAAGCATAATTATAAAGCATATACTTCTGAGCTGTTGCACCTGTGCTGCTGTTTCTGATATTGTTATCGGTCTTATACTCGATAGCAAGGCACCGCAGTGTATAATCTTTTTTACGCTCATCTCCACTGAAGAAACCCAGCATTGTGTCTGCTAAGTCTTCGTCATCCTCTTGCACCCAACCGTTCAGGTCGTCGATCGTTGCATTGTCATATACTTTGACATAAAGCGATTTACGCAGATTTTTCGAGATGTAATGCTCTATTGTTGCAACGGTACGCTCTGCCTTCTTCACCTCGTCGCTGCTCTGCAGGATGCTGAATACAGGTGTAACGAAACCGAGTACGCCAATGATCAGTACTCCAAGAAGAGCGCTGGCAACGATGACCTCAACCAGCGTATAACCGCCTGCGTTGCGTTTTTTGAATAAACGTTTAAGTTTTACCATCTCGCACCGCCTTAATCGTCGTCACTGTCTGTAACTTCAACATAGGTATACTTGAAAGCGCCGTAAAGATTGGGGTTCTTCTTATCGCCGTCAGGAATGTTATCAGGGATGATCAGCTGAGGATAAAGCTCATACTTGTGGCCTGAACCATCAGCTTTGGCGTTATCACCGAAAGAAGCAGTAGTAAGATTGGGATCTGTTGCAAATGTTACCCAGATCTTTGTTCTGTTACTACCCTCAAATTCTGCACCCGAGCCAAAGGGAGGAGATATTCTCAGAGTGCAGGGACTGGTCTTCATAACAAGGTATTCGTTATGCTTTCCATCTTCCGGCACAAAGTCTTTGCTCACAAGATTGCCGACATTATCAACATATCCGTAATCAACGATCTCTGCGCCGTTATGGCACTCATACTCATACTTCTTATCGCCGATATAAGTAGACTTTGTATAGGTAGCTGTTCCGTAGAACATCACCTTGTACTGCAGGTATGGTACATCCTCTCCGGGTACACTACCAATAACTGTGCCGTTTTCCGCAACCATGCGTTCCTCACCGGAGGCACTGATATCGATCAGATATCTTACACCAGAACCCTCGTAAGTTGTATCCTTCTCGCACTTCCAGACCTTTATGTACTCAAGGTTCTTACTGCCTGCGAGCCAGGTTTCATATCTTGCTGCCTGACTCTGTCCGCCGCCTGTGTTTTCGGAGTCGGGATCGGTCTCGCCGCCGACTAAACCACCGACGCCTCCGTCAGCATAATTAGCATTGCCGACAAAGTAATTTATACCGTCCTCCATCGGATCGCCGTTTACTGTCGAACGCTTCTGATAGCCGAGCTGTATATCCAGCTTTGCTTCGTCGCCGAAATCGAGTCTGAGATAGCCGTCAGCAGTCTCGCCTGTGAAAGCATCATCTTCTCCGATATAGTGGAATGCAAGATACTCTGTATCCCTCTCGATCCTATCCTGGAATGCGAGATTGGAGTTTCTCTGTGCCAATGTAAGCTGCACCATGGATACCAGCATGGAGGACATGATAGCGAAAATGGCAAATGCAACGATGATCTCAATAAGAGTAAAACCGCTTCGCTTTGATAAAATTCGTTTCATTATTCACCCTCCTTTGCTTAATAACCCGCAAGTGAAACCTTCCAGGTCTTGGGAACGATAGGCTCCAGCATATCTGATGCGTTCTGCTCGTTCATTCTGTTCTGAGGCATCTGATCGGGATAGCAGCCGAGGTAGATATCATAATTCTTGAGAATGTAATCAGATACTACCATACCGCCGCAGAATACGACCCAACCTGCACCGTTACCCATGCCCTTATAGGTCATATAAGGTGCGTAAACGAAGCCCCAGAGGCTTGCCTTTTCAAATGATCCGCCATTCTTATGTGTTGCCAGACGGATGTCGGCAGACTCATCACAAGATACAATGAAGATGTTAGTGTGAGGATAATACCAGTTTGTTCCGTCGCCGCTCTCCTTCAGTATTGCTTTCCACTCAGCCGAAAGGCCATCTACAGCTGCAGCGATTTTAGAGGGAGAGATACGGTTAGAGCACAGTCCATAATAGTCGTCTCCGTCCTTTGCAGGCTCCAGATGCTTATCGCATTCGGGACAGAAGGTATACTCCATACCGCCAACTACTTCATCGGGATCATCAGGATCGAAGTAGGTATGCTCATCGCAGGTAATGCTTATGATCTTATTGCCGCACTCTGAACACTCCGCCGAATCGTCTACAGTATAATCACACAAAGCACAGCTTTCATTGCAGCCTGTATGGATATACTGCATTACTGTTTCGGGCGAATATGTGAGTGCCGAACCGCCGTTCTGGGTAAACGCAAATGTATCCCTATTGCCTGCTGCACCCATCTGCTTTGTCTGGCCGCCTAAAATAGCGTACCAGGTTTCATGCATAACGGTTGTACTATTCGACGACTGATAGGTGACAGTTATACCGTCGGGAATATCAGGATCCTCGTCATCAGGAATATTCATTACAACGCTGCCCTTTCCTCTTACAAGAACGGTCATCGTTTTATAATCGTAATTTCCGTCCGCCTTCACAGGAGACCACTCAAAGGTCTCGTTGAAATCATCACCGTCATAATCACGGTTGGGATTCAGCCTGAGAATTACCTGATTTGCCGGGTCATCACCGGTATCAATTACAATAGTAGGACATCTGGTTGCATCGCCACCCTCTACTTCACCTGTCCAGTCAACAGTAATATCTTCGATAACATAGGGGGTATAATGCAGATCATTACCCTCACCGAAATAATCAGTTATCGTATAGCCATCCTGCCAGTCAATATACCATGTATAATGATCCTTATCAAACTTAATGGTATGAGGATCATAATCCGAACTGTTCGGATCAAGATAGGATATATAGTAATCCTTTGCAGGGGCATTATCATTGATCTCCCACTTAGCATAAGCCATGCTTGATGTTAGCACATCGAGCTTCTTTGCCATATCACCGGAGCTCATAACGCCAGAGGGTAGCGAATCATTATCCTTCCAGTGTTCACTGCGATTGTTTGCCATGCAGGTATTATTTACATTCGGGCTACCAGAGATATCTCCGTAAACGAACAGTCTGCAGTTATTGAAGTTGCCCCAGTCATAGCGGAAATCACCGAGAACATAAATATCTGCATTGTTGATGTCGCCCTGCATTGTCATGTCGCCGCCGACCAACAGCTGGCCTCTGGAGCCGCTCGGAGCAAGCTGAAGAGTAGCTTTCTGTATGAAATCTCTTCTGATCGCCCATGTCAGCGATCTGGTAAGACCGGGGTCACCACCTGTTTTGGCAAGAATTACAGAGTTGCCTGCATAGAGATCGCTCATAAAGCGGTTCTCACCGCCCTGATCCGAAAGATATACAAACTCGTTATCATAGAACAGATCGGTATAGCTCTTGATACCCTCCAGGAATACGTCGTTAGGAACATATCCTGTGGACGCGAAGATCTGTGTCTTGCCCTTTGTTGCCTTAGCATCAGGTTCAATAATATGGATATAAGTGTGCGTGGTGTCTATTACGCCGCCATTAGAAACGGTAATTGCCACGTCATAGATGCGGGTCTTCTGGTTGTTAATAGTCTCATTGGGCAGTCTGGTGATAGTTACGCTATACGCACCAACTTCGCCCTGATCCTCTTTTGTGCCTGCCAAAGCCAATGACTTGAAGTCATTTCCGTTTGTGCTTATGGTGCCACCCTCAGGCAGCGCCAGTATTGCGCCGAAAAGCGAGTTACTGTCACTATCGACCTTCTCCCAGACATCGCCCTGAAGACCGCTCATGATCGCATCAGAAATAGACATAGCCGAGCGATAGGACTGCTCCTGATAGAACACCTTATACTGTGTTTCTCTTGAGGCTACTACAGAGAAATACATTGCCATAACAAGAACCATCAACGCCGTCATCAAACTCAATACCATGAACAGTGCGGAACCGCGTCTGCTCAGATATTTTCTGAGAACGTGTTTCATTCTTCTCATTCCTCCTTGTCGGGTATACCCGACGTCTAAAAGCCTTTTGTATCATAAGACAGCGCAGATTCAGCATCCACGCTGTCCTATTAACGGAATTACTTCTCCTGAGCTTCCAGCTGAGCGGTAGGATCCTGCATACGCTCAATACTATAGAATATGATCTTTGTGTCGAGTGTGTATACATAATCTTCGGGATTCAGAGTTTCCTCCTTCTCCTCATCTTCCTTTTCGCCCTGTTCCTGTTTTTCATCCGCAGGAACCTTCATGTTGTATTTCTTATAAAGCTCTTCGATAGCCTTCTCAGCAGCTTCCATCTCGATCTCTGCCATAAGCTCATCAAAAACAACTTCATTCAGAGGATAGCTTACAGAAATACCCTCCAGCATTACTGCCTTTCTTGTATCCTTACCGTTCTCTGTCTTGATGTATTCATTTACTTCATCACAGAAAGCGAGAAGATCTTCAGGTGTAAGCGCAGACACAGAGAACTCGATAGCGATAGAACCAACATCCTGAGACTTGCCGAGCAGAGCCTTTACAGCCTTCCAACGTTCTTCAGTTGCGAGTTCAGCCTCTGTAGGCTCAACGCCCTGAGTAACATATGTCTTCAGGTCATACTCAACCTCTTCTGCCTCGAAATACTCGGGAGAGAGTGTGTATGCATCAGGCTCATCAACAGAAAGAGACTCTACCAGAACATTTGCATCGCACTGCTCAAGGAATGCTCTGAATTCCTGATCTGCCTGATAAGTAGTCATTTCCTCAAAGAACATGTTAGCCTGATCGGAACCCTTTTCATAAGCTGCAAGAACATCCTTCTTGAGCTGATCCTTTGTGGCAGCTCTTGCGAATGCCTCATCACGCTCGGTGATCTTGGAGTTCAGTGTAACATCGGATGCCTTGACTGTCTGAACCTTAGGAACGATAAACAGCCAGATACCCAGACCTAAAATAAGTATTACAGCGATAATAAGTACGCCGATTCTTTCCTGCTTGCTGAGTTTCATTATTCAGCCACCTCCTCATATTCTGTAGATTCAAGTACGTTTTCTACATACTTCTCATCACTGCCCACCTGAAGATTCATTTCAACAGTGAACGTAAAAATAGTATCAAATACAGTCTTACCCTCTGACTGGAGGTATGCGTACTGAATGTAAATACTGGAGTTAGACTTTTCAAAGCCTTCGTAGCTGATATTTGCGAAGTAGGGATCACCATACTGGTCAAGTACATTCTCAGAGAGGTACTCAACATACTTGGAAGGGATCTCGGAAGGATCGCCTAAGCATCTGCCGATAAAGGATACTGATACATTATATCCGGAGATCTCATAATCAGTGAGATACAGCTCCTGATCCTTTTCGAGGATCTTGCCTTCCTCGATAGGTGCCATGAACTTGTCATATACATAGCTTGTAGCCTTGGGCTGATAGTTGAACAGCGCAATGGTCTGATCCATGCTGTTGTTGTATCTCTCGAAGCCCTGCAGCATAGACTCACGGCTGCTTACGATAGAAAGATCCTTCTGCAGTGCCAGATCGTCGATCTCTGCCTGAACAGAAGTGATCTCCTTCTGGATACTCTTGTTATAGATATCAAATGCAGCGCCTACACCGAGAACCAGTGCAGCAGCACCGATACAGCTGCCTGCCAGAGCAAACAGATATCCGCTCATGCCCTTGGATTCCTTAGCAGAGGTAGCTTCCAGCAGGTTGATGTGCTCGAGATCCTTGTTTCTGCGGTAGATAGCACCGATAGCGTTTGCGTACTTTGTGAAGTCAAGCTCAGTCATCGTGATAACGGTGCTGGGAGTTGCAAGCACATACGCAGGAACATTAAAGGAGGAGATAGCATTAGAAAGCTCAATGAAGTTCTGGATATCACCGTAGAACATGATCTCCTTCAGAGGCTTAGCGCCCTTACGGCTCTTGATAAACTGGATCATTCTGAACAGGTTATCATAAACCGCTCTTGTAACATAATCGGATGCATTGTCGTAATCCGCAGGATCAATGTTGAAGAAACGCGAGAATACGATCTGATTATCCTCATACAGGTTCATGTTGAGGAAGTTCTTGTCGATCTGAATAAGCAGCATCGGCATTCTGTCAGCCATCTTGGGTGTGTTTATGATAAGACGGGTAACAGAGTTGTTAGAGATATGTACGGACTTCAGAGAAAGACCGATGTGAGAGAACAGTCTTACATAGCCGTCAACAAGTCTCTGAGGGCAGGCAGAAGCGATAACCTTGATCATCTTGTTCTTCTCTTCGTCCTCAACCTCACCTGCGATGGTGTAGGAAATGTTGTACTCGTTGTTAACGCCCATGTTGGACTGGATCATTGCCTCGATAGCAACTGTGTTCTTCAGGCTCTTGGGCTTGGGGAGCAGCAGCTCCTTGTAAACGATAGAGCTGGAAGTGATGGATACGATAGCGTCCTTCTCCTTGATGCCCTTTGCCTTGATGATGTCGTTCAGCTCAGCAGCAACCATGGGAACATCAGTGATGTAACCGTTGGACACCATACCGAGTGTCAGCTCACGGATATCAGCATCCTGAACTCTGATCTTGTTACCGCTGTGAACGCCTATAACAAGCTTTATTTGTCTGTCGGTAATATCAATTGAAAGCATATTTTCACCTCATAATAATTATATGGATTTTACGGGACTGTCCGAACATATCCCGTTTGCCGGAACTTCCGAAAAGCGATCACACGCCCATTCCGCCATACAGCATGGGGAACAGAGCAGCAAGTACCAGACCGATAACGACACCCATGATGATGATCATCGCAGGCTCCATCAGTCCTACCAGCTTACCGATAGCGGAATCCGCTTCTTCGTCGTAGTAATCGGCAGCCTTGTTGAGGATGGTATCCAGTGTACCGGATTCCTCACCAACAAATATGATCGAGGTGAACATACCCTCGAATATCTCAGTCTTTTCGATTGCCTTGGACATGCTCTCACCGAGCTTGATGTTGTCAATAGCCTCAGCAAAGCGCTTCTTAACGTATGTATTGCCGAGAACCGCTACAGACTTCTCAATACAGTCTACCAGCTGCAGACCTGCACCGTAAAGGTTTGCCATGTTTCTTGCAAAGCGTCCTGTATAGATAGTGGACATCAGCTTGCCGACCTTGGGCATCTTCAACAGCATCTCATCCATCTTGAGCTTTGCGGCAGGGATTCTGTTCACTACCCAGAAGAACATAACGACCAGTGCAATAACGATGATATAAACATACCAGTAGTTTATCATCGAATCAGAAACCTTCATCATTGCTCGGCTCAGACCGTTCATATCCTCTTCAGCCATCATCGATCCGAACTGAGGAAGGATCATGGTAAACATCAGGATAACAACGGCGATGATCATTACCAGCAGAACCAAAGGATAAATCATTGCACTCTTAACCTTGTTACCTGTCTTGTTTGCATTAGCGAAGTGGTCTGCAACTCGGTTGAGGATCTGATCCAGAGTACCGGAAGCCTCACCGGCAGAAACCATGCTGACAAACATATCCGGGAATACGCCCGGCTTTGAGTAAAGCACGTCAGAGAAAGATTTACCCTTCTGTACTTCCTCGTAGATATCAAGAAGTACCGCCTTAGCCTTCTTGTTCTCCTGCTGCTCCATCAGAATATGCAGCGCTCTTACAAGCGAAAGACCTGCAGATGTCATAGAAGCAAGCTGTCTGCTTATAAACGATACATCCTTCGTCTTGAACTTGTACTTTACGTCGACCGCCTCACGCGCACCGTGATCACGATACTTTGTAACGTAAAGATTTCGTTCCTTCAGCCTTTGCTGAAGATCCTGATAATCCTCTGCCACTTCGGTTCCACGGACGATCTTACCGCTGACATCGGTGGCTGTATACGAGAATTTTTTCACCGGATAACCTCCATTCCCCTTGCAATCGAATTGCAACTGATTTAACGGGTGCTGATGGGCATAGTTCACCCAATACCGTTTTTGAGTATATAAATTATATCACAAAAACGCTCGTTTTTCAAGCGCCGCACCAAGACAAAATCAATAAAAATGGGAATTTAGTGCAATTTGCGATGTAGAAATTCTTAACATCGTTATGTGCAAATTAACTAAATCCCCGATATTAAGCTATATACTTAACAAATCTGCGCACAGCTGCACAGCTCCTCAGAGAGCTCTCTTATCACATCTACAAGCTCAAGTCGTTTTAACCAGCGTTTAGGTAAGCCGCGTTCTCCGTACATTGCGCCCATAATATTGCCGCAGATAGCTCCTGTGCTGTCGCTGTCGCCGCTGTGATTTACCGCAAGCCGCAGTGCATTCTCGGTGTTGTCACTATGGCACAGAGCGCAGTATACCGCAACAGCCAGCGCCTCTTCAGCGATCCAGCCCTCGCCCAGACGCCTTACTGCATCCATAGGTTGAACATCGGACGCCTCCAGTGATCTTGCATGATCCAGCGCACGGTAAGTTTCCATGCAGCCATCATAGCCTTTAAGGATATACAGCGCCACATCCAGTGCCTCCGAAACATCTGCGCCACAGACAAGCTCTGCGATCATCGCTCCCAATGCACCTGCAGCAAGATATCCCGTATGATGCGTATGCGTTATTGCCGCAAACTCAGCCGCCATGCGGAACGCTCTCTCACTGTCACGGAAAAAGTATAGTCCCGCAGGCGCTACTCTCATAACTCCGCCGCAGCCCTTGCTATTGTTTATCTTATTTACAAAGCGTCCGTAATTATGTTCTGCTGCACCTATAAGTGCTGAAAGACAGGTGCTACCCGGTGCACGTCTACTGCACATTCCCGCTGCTTTGATAAGCTTATCGGAAAAAACGCCATCCTTATCCAGAACATGCCTGTATTCACGGCTTGCAAGTATCTTTTCCTGCGTATACAGCCAGCGCTGATAGGCATAGAAAACGTATGTAGTGTAGCTTGCAGTCTCATTTTTACCGCCAAGCCTGTCGGCAGCAATGATGCCTTCCGCTGTAAACAAGGTCATCTGTGTGTCATCGGATATAAGCGCAACACCATTTTCCTTATCAATTGCCGGAGCAGTAATGCCGTTGCGCCCGAAATTACGCATTATCTGATCGATATCCATAAACTCCACAGGATACCCGAGCGCATCTCCGAGGGCACCACCCAGAAGACATCCACTGAATTTTTCCTGAAGCGAGATACTTCCCATGACGATTACCATCCATCCTTAATTCTTTCTTAAATTTATTTTACCACATCCTTCGACGGAATGCAACAGATAAATATAATATTAAATAGTATGTCTATGCGCATAATATATGCAATTTAAACATAAAAAAGCATGAAAATTCGCATTAAATGTCCCAATGAATGCTTGACAAGCCGTTTTGAATCTGATATAATAACATAGTTAAGGCTTTTACGACCTTAACTCCTTTCTCGCACACAGGGTGCGGGATATAATCCAGAAGGAGGTGCTTTATAAATGGCAAAGATCACAGAAAAGTATGAGGCAATAATCGTTTTCTCTCTCAAGAAGGACGAGGATCAGATCAAGGCTCTCACAGCTAAGTTCGCTGACCTTATCAAGGAAAACGGTACACTCGGCGAGATCGACGAGTGGGGCAAGAGAAAGCTCGCATACGAGATCAACTATGAGTCCGAAGGTTACTACGTTCTGTACAACTTCGAGTCCAAGCCTGATTTCCCCGCTGAGCTGGAGCGTGTCATCAACATCACTGATGGCGTTCTGCGTTCTATCGTAGTTCTCAAGCAGGGCGCATAATCAAAGCGAAGTTTATCGGGAGGTGTATTTATGTTTAACAAGGTTATCATGATGGGTCGTATCGTAAACGATATCGAATTCAAGACAACACCCACGGGCGTCAACGTTGCTTCTTTCCGCATTGCGGTAGACAGACGTTTTCAGCAGAAGGGAGAGGAAAGAAAGTCCGATTTCTTCAATATTGTTGTATGGCGTCAGCAGGCGGAGTTTGTAAACCGCTATTTTGCGAAGGGTCGCATGATAATGATCGAAGGCGAACTCAACACCAGAAATTACACCGATAAGAACGGCAACCCCAGTACCTGGTACGAAATAGTTGCCGACCGCGTTAGCTTCACAGGCGAAAAGGCGCAGGGAGGTTCTTATAGCGATTCCTATAGCAACAACTCCTACAGCGCACCTGCACCGTCTGCTCCTCAGTATGATGCTGCTCCCGCTGCTGCACCTGCAGCTCCGGCAAGCAACTTCTCTGCAATGGAGTCCGACGACGACTACCCGTTCTAATGAACAAAACACCGTTTACCTATACTAATAAGGAGGTTAAGTACCATGGCTGAAAAGTTTGAGAGATCTGCTCATCCCGTTAAGCGTCCCAGAAAAAAGGTTTGCCAGTTCTGCGCTGAGAAGTCCGAGTTCATCGACTACAAGGATGTAGCAAAGCTGAGAAAGTGCATGACAGAGCGTGCTAAGATTCTTCCCAGAAGAGTAACAGGCTGCTGCGCATACCACCAGAGAGAGCTCACAACAGCAATCAAGAGAGCAAGACAGATCGCTCTTATCCCTTACACTGCTGAGTAATTTTCTCATAACACGACCCTGCTCACTGAGCAGGGTTTTTGTTTTCTCTTGATAATACAGCAATAATCATGTATAATAGTTATAATAACGGTAAGGAGCTGTATCATGTCATTCGTCCATCTTCATGTGCATACCGAATACAGCCTGCTTGACGGCGCATGCCGACTTAGCAGGCTTGTTCAGCGTGCAAAGGAGCTGGGACAGACAGCTCTTGCTATAACCGATCATGGCGTTCTTTACGGCGCAGTGGAGTTCTACGATCTCTGCAAGACCGCAGGAATAAAGCCGATAATAGGCTGCGAAGTATATATCTCTCAGGGCATCCGTACCGACCGCTCACACCGTGCGGCCGAGCCTTACCATCTCACACTGCTGTGTAAAAATTACGAGGGATATCAGAATCTCTGCCGCCTTGTATCCGCCGCTTCGCTGAACAGCTCGGTGGGTATCCCTCTCTGTGATAAGGATATGCTGCGCCGTTACAGCGCAGGAATAATTGCTTTGTCAGGATGCCTGAACGGAGAGATCTCCCGTCTGCTGATGCAGAACAGGTGTCAGGATGCGCTCTCCGCAGCCGAGTGGTATCGCAGTGTTTTCACAGACGGCTTTTATCTTGAAGCCATGAACCACTCCACAGATCCCGAGACCGCCCTTGTGATGCAGCTTCGCAAGCTTTCAGAGCAGAGTGGTATACCTCTCTGCCCCACAAATGATGTTCACTACATCTCCGCCTCAGACAGCCGCACTCAGCGTGTGCTTTACTGCATCGGTCAGAACAAGCAGCTTAAAGACAGCGACAGCCATGCCCTGCCCACTGAGGAATATTACCTGAAAAGCTACGACGAAATGCGCCGCTATTTCTCCGAGGAAGAACTCGCTATAACCGAAAAGATCGCATCACAATGTGGTTTCGACTTTGAATACGGCGTCACACGTCTGCCCCGATTCACAGCCGAGGGAGTTGATGATAACCCTGCATATTTCCGCCGAATGGTATTCAACGGCGCCCGCAAGCGCTACGGCGAGCTTACAGATGATATCATATCCCGTCTGGAATACGAGCTTGACATCATTGAAAAAATGGGATTTGTGGATTATTATCTTATCGTGTGGGATTTCATCCGCTATGCCAAAAAGCAGGATATCCCCGTCGGCCCGGGCAGAGGCTCGGGCGCAGGAAGCCTCTGCGCCTACTGCATGGGAATTACGGATATCGACCCGATAAGATACAACCTGCTGTTTGAGCGTTTTCTCAATCCCGAGCGTGTAAGTATGCCTGATTTCGATATAGATTTCTGCAACGAGCGCCGTCAGGAGGTCATCGAGTATGTGCGCAGAAGATACGGTGCAGATCATGTGGCTCAGATAATCGCATTCGATACCATGAAGGCTCGGGGCGCCCTGCGTGATGCGGCAAGAGTCCTCGGGATCCCCCATTCATCAGCTGACGCTGCAGCAAAGCTCATTCCCCATTTCCGCTCAACGCTCGAGGAAGAAGCACAGCACGGCGAGCTTGCAAAGCTCTGCGCAGAAAAGCCCGAGATACGCTCTCTTGTCAGCATCGCTAAAGAAATAGAGGGCATGCCACGTCACGCCACCACCCACGCAGCAGGCATCGTAATCACCCGTGAACCTGCGGCGGAATACGTTCCGCTGCAAACAGACAACGGCGAAACAGTCACCCAGTACACCATGGGCATCCTCGAAAAACTGGGACTTCTGAAAATGGATTTTCTCGGTCTGCGAAACCTCACGGTCATCAAGAATGCCGAAATGCTTATTCAGGAGACCGACCCTGATTTCCGCATAAAAGATATCGACGAACATGACGCCGAAGTATTCTCCATGCTTTCCGCTGGCAAGACCATGGGCGTATTCCAGTTTGAAAGTGACGGCATGACGAGCGTTCTGCAGCGACTGAAGCCCCAAAGCATAGAGGATCTCACCGCTGCGCTCTCCCTTTACCGCCCCGGACCAATGGCGTCTATCCCCACATATATCGAAAACAGGCACAAAAAGCCTGAAGATATAGTATACCGCCACCCGCTGCTGAAGGATATCCTTTCCGTAACATACGGCTGCATCGTATATCAGGAGCAGGTAATGCAGATATGCCGTGTTATAGGTGGATATTCCTATGGCAGAGCAGATCTCGTCCGCCGTGCAATGGCCAAAAAGAAGCACGATGTAATGGAAAAGGAGCGCAGCGCTTTCGTTTACGGAACCGAATCCAACTGCGGTGCGATCGCAAACGGAGTCCCAGAGGACGTGGCGAATGCCATATTTGATGAGATGTCCACCTTTGCATCATACGCCTTCAATAAATCCCACGCCGCTGCGTATGCAACGGTAGCATATCAGACCGCATATCTGAGAAAGCATTACTATCTGCAATACATGACTGCCCTTATCACCAGCGTGCTTGACTGGACAGATAAGATGGTCGAATATATCAACGACCTCTCGGATAACGGCGTCAAGCTGCTGCCGCCCGATATAAACAAAAGCTTTGCTTGCTTCTCTGTTGAGGGCAATAGCATAAGATACGGCCTGCTGGCAATAAAAAACCTCGGAAAAGGATTTATAAATGGTATAATATCAGAAAGAAATAACGGAGAGTATAATTC
Organism: Oscillospiraceae bacterium; assembly: GCA_045532595.1. GTDB lineage: Bacteria > Bacillota > Clostridia > Oscillospirales > Ruminococcaceae > CAG-115. The sequence continues at coordinate 48,074 of JAZSGG010000148.1, forward strand.
TGTAACGGATTTTTGCTGCCGTCTTGTGCCGTATGACAACAACCGTCGTTACATGGAAGCTCTGATAAAAAGTGGCGCATTTGATCGTTTTCCGCAGAACCGCCATCAGCTCATGCTCGCTATAGATAAGCTGCTGGATTCCGCACAGACGGAATACGACCGAACCGCAAGCGGACAGCTGGATCTTTTCGAAAGCACCGAAGCTGCCGAAGATGATGCCATCTTCTCGGATGTGGAGGAGTATTCACTGGCTCAGCGGCTCATGTTCGAGCGTGAAATGATCGGCCTGTATATCTCAGGACACCCTGCTGACAGCTATCTTTCCCGTGCGCCTGAGGACTGCTGCTATATTGCAGATGCAAACAGAGAAAACTCGGCCGTTTCGGTACTCGGTATCATAACCGCCCTGAAAAAGCACACCACCAAATCAGGCAAAATGATGGCATTTGCTGAGCTTGAGGACAGCAGCGGCAGCATGGAGTGCGTGATATTCCCCGAGCTTTATGACAACTGCGCACGAATGCTGCAGAATGGCGAAGTACTGCTTGTAAGGGGACGGATCTCCACAAAAGATGATGCTCCGAAGCTGCTGGCAGAGGCGGTGTTCCCTGCTGCAACTCTCCCCGAAACGCAACATCGCACGCTCTACATCAATGTCCGCTCCGATGATATACAGCGTCTATCCGCAGTGACCGAACTGCTGCACAGATTTTCAGGTATGTCCGAAGTGCGGCTCTGTTATATGGACACCCGCAAGGTAGTACGCATAAACGGACTGCGAGGTATCAGAATATGTACAGATTTGACCGCAAATCTCGCTAAAATTTGTGGAAAAAGCAACATTATCATAAAGTAACTTAACTAAAACTCAAAAATCTCTTGACTATCACGGGCATTTTGTAGTAAAATATAATTTGAATAAAACTGCGCCAATGTGCAGTGAAATAAAATCAGGCAGAAAGCCTGTCAGAAATGGAGAAATCAAGATGCAGAAGACAATCGGTGTTTTAACAAGTGGCGGCGACGCTCCCGGCATGAACGCTGCAGTTCGTGCAGTTACAAGAACAGCTATCGACAAGGGCTTCAAGGTTATCGGTATCCGCCGTGGATACAACGGTCTGCTCAACGGCGACGTTTTTGAGATGGACGCCCGTGCAGTATCCGATATCATCCAGAGAGGCGGTACAGAGATCTTCACCGCACGCTGCAAGGAGTTCAAGGAATGGGAATATGTAGTCAAGGCTAAGGAGAAGTGCGAAGAGCTGGGTATCTGCGGCATCGTAGTTATCGGCGGCGACGGCTCCTTCAGAGGCGCAGCTGACCTTTCCAGAGCAGGCATCCCCTGCGTAGGCGTTCCCGGCACTATCGATAACGATATCCAGTGCACAGAGTACACCATCGGTTATGATACTGCTATGAACACAGTTATGGAGATGGTTGACAAGCTGCGTGATACATCCCACTCCCACGAGCGTTGCGCAGTTGTAGAGGTAATGGGCAGAAATGCAGGTCACATTGCACTCAACACAGGTATTGCCTGCGGCGCTACAGCAATCCTCGTTCCCGAAGTGAAATACGATATTGAGCAGGATGTTATCCAGAAGATCAAGATCGGTCAGAAGGCTGGCAAGGAGCAGTTCATCGTTGTTGTTGCTGAGGGTATCGGCGGCACAGAGGAGCTTGCCAAGAAGATCGAGGCTGCTACAGGCATTGAGTCCAGAGCTACAATCCTCGGCCACGTTCAGAGAGGCGGTTCTCCCACAGTTCGTGACAGAGTAATGGCTAGTGAAATGGGCTACTACGCAGTTGAGCTGCTGGCTCAGGGCATCGGCAACCGTGTTATCGGCCTGAGAGATGGCAAGGTATGCGATTTCGATATTCAGGAAGCTCTTGCAATGAAGAAGCCCTTCAACGAGAGACTGTACAATATCGCTAACGAGATCAGCCTTTAATTTTTAGTGTTGTTTATGCTCCGTGCTGATGTGCGGAGCATGACATAAATTTTATTAACAGAGTAGAATTCCGAGCGTTAAGTGCCTTTTGGACGGAGAGTTGCCGAGAGGACGAAAAGATACAGAATGGCACTCGTCATCACAAGGATCTGCCTAGGATGGCGAGAAGTCTGCAGATGCAAGGAAACTGCTCGACGGCCAGGCTTTGTGCCTGCCGTGGAGTAGTTGACGCAGCAGGTGCGGGCTTATCGCCATACGTTCTTGCGGTTCGGTTTTCGCATCTCGCTGTACATAAATCCTATGAGTTCTGCCATAACTTATCCGTAATTTATGTATTGCGTAAAGGAGGATAACTTATGGCTTTTTTCAAAATGTTCGCTGACTCCGCAAAGGAGCTGAAAAGTCTGCGCTGCCTTACTACTACGGCAGTTCTCATAGCACTGGATATCGCACTGAAATCCGTTAATATCAACATCACTGATGACACTAAGATATCCTTTGCATTCCTTGCACTGGCTTCCATCGGTATGCTTTTCGGACCTACAGTGGGATTTATCGCAGGTATCGTGACCGACCTCATCGGAATGATGCTGCCCTCCGCAGTAGGCGCATTCAATCCGCTGTTTACCATCGTAGAAGCCACAGGTGCTATGGTGTACGGAATATTCCTGTACAAGATGAAATATGTCAAGATCGAATGGAAACTGGGCAGCATACTGAAGAACTTCATTCATGTGTGGAGGATAATCGCCGCCAAAGTGGCTGTAGTCATTGTCTGCAACATAATTCTGAATCCCATCGCAATGGTGCTTTCGTCTTACTGGACATGGGAAACAGCTATTTTTGTGAAGATACCCGCAAGACTCATCAAATACGCAATCCAGACACCTATCGACTGTATACTTATGATACTGGTGCTGTTCCCTGTATTGTATGCGTATAAGAGCATCTTTAAAAATCAGAATACAACAAGAACAGAAATGAAAGCATAATATAAGAGGTAAAAAACATGAACAAGCTCGGCGTTATCGGCACAGGAAATATGGGCTCCGCCATTATAAACGGCGTAAAAGCAAGCGGCATGGATGTTGAGATCTGCGCCTACGACAAATTCTCAGAGAAGCTCGGCACTCTGCCTGTTACAGCCTGTGCTGACGAGATATCTGTAGTTAAAGCATGCAAGTATGTGCTGCTCGCTGTAAAGCCTCAGATGCTGGGCGAGGTGCTGGATACCATCGCTCCTGCAGTCACAGCGGAGACAGTATTCATCTCCATCTGCGCAGGAATCTCGGCGGAATTCATCAGAAAACACACCATCCCCAAGGCTAAGGTGGTTCTCGTAATGCCCAATACCCCCATGATGCTGGGTGTCGGCGCATCGGCAATGAGCTGTGACAACAGCGTTTCAGAGGAGGAGTTCGCTTTTGCCCGCTCCGTTATCGGCAGCTGCGGCATCACAGAGGTCGTTCCTGCGGACAAGATGAAGGAAGTAATCGCCATAAATGGCAGCTCCCCTGCTTTCATCTACCTGTATGCAAAGGGCTTTGTGGACTATGCAGCAGAAGTCGGTATCGGCAAGGACGAGGCGCTGCGTCTGTTCTCCCAGACGCTGATAGGCTCCGCTAAGATGCTCACCGAGTCGGGAATGACCGTGGATGAGCTGATAAAGCAGGTATCCTCCCCGGGTGGTACGACCATTGCAGGTCTTGAAAAGCTTTATGAGGGCGATATCACAGGCGATGTAAGAAACGCCTGCGAAGCTTGTACTAAGAGAGCTTATGAGCTTGGTCAGTAATCAAAACCATATAAGTATACCCCGTGAAAAACGTTTTCACGGGGTATTTGTTGTAACTACATAAATTAATTAGACTTTAACAAATCACTGGCTGCCAAGCAAACGGTAGCAAATCTCGAGCTTTAACTTTAATTAGATTTCCGTTTTCATCATTAACTATCACTTTGATATCCGGACAATACTCGAACAGCATTTGCCTGCAATTTCCACAAGGAGGAATAACACAATTGAGATGCTTCTCATGAACAGCTACGATCGTATCAAATTCGCGTTCACCATTTGATATCGCAATGCCGATCGTAATATATTCAGCACAAGAGCCATGGATGCCATCACAGTTTACCCCTTTGTATATATTTCCATTCTTGCACATAATAGCACATCCAACGGTATGATTATATATACCGTCATCAAAATTGTTTTCTAACACATTTAACCCTGATGCGATAAGCTCCTTGTCCTTTTCAGTAATAGGGTATCTTTTCATATTAACACCTCTGAAATCCTTATTCTTCACTTACTTAATTATACCAACGCTCCATACAAAAGTCAACACTGCATGCAACCTGCGGCTATTTTTTATCGTCTATTTTATGGGTGTGGTTTATTTCGGCGAAAAATATGTCACCTTTTGGCATGTAAAACTGTTTTATATAAGGGGGAAGTTTTTCGCCCTTTTTTGCACATCCTATTTGACAAACAGGCACATAATGTGTATAATGAAAATGTATGCGTCCAAATGGGCAAAACACACCCACATACAGCCTATTTAAATGGATATCCACGGATAATTATACAAATAGTAAAAAACATTTTGTATAAAAATCTTAAAAAAATCTGAAACTTTTTCAAAATAACCGCTGACTTCATTAATGAGGCGGATAAGCGAGGTGAGCTCCGCTTGGGAAAAATCGATATAGACACCTATTTTGACACCGTATATGCGGAGACTTTCAACGCTGTCTCCCGCTTTGTGGTAAGTCATGCCGCACGCTTTCAGGACGCCGAGGATATCGTCCAGAACGTGTATACCCGCTTCTACAAACGCCTTAAGGATAAAGGCTGCGATGATATCGACAATGCCGAGGCATTCGTAATAAACATCGCAAAATTTGAATGCAAGAGCTTTTTCTCAGGCTTCATCAAGCGTAAGGACAAGGTCATGAACATGTCGGATTTCGACGAGGAACAGACCACAGCGCTGGAAGCAGAGCTTTCAAGAGATCAGAAAAATCTTGAGGACATCATGTCGGATAAGATACTCGCAAAGCAGATCTTCGACGACATCATGAACGACGACGAGACTGTCGGCAAGATATTCTATCTGCATTTCGTCTGCGATATGAAGCTGGATGAAGTTGCTAAAAAGCTTGATATGAAGCTCTCAACTGTAAAAACTAAGCTTTACCGGACTATGGAACGTCAGAAGAAGAAGTTTGGTATATAATACATTAAGACTATCAGGAAAGGAGGTCGGCTTTGTGAATAAGAATGATTTTTATAAGCAGCTTATGAGCGAATATGCATTTGACGCTGAAAAGATCAGAGAAAATGCCAAGAAAGGCAGATTTGCGAAGCAGAAGATCTCCCCGATAGCTATCGGACTGACTGCGGCTGTCGCAGCAGTTACGGTTACTGTTGGCACTGTTGCAGTGTCCATGATAGATGACAGGCAGGGTGTTGACCTCGTAGGCAACAACACCGCACTGTCCGCACTCTCCCCCTCTGAGCGCATCCAGAACGCTATCGAACAGCAGACAAAGCTGCAGGACAGCGATGAGCTTCAGAACGTTTTCGTTACATTCGCACAGCCAATCAGCCCTGATGCTGTAAAGGCTGTTCTTACAACATATACTGATGACAACATCCCTGTAAAGGCTGTGTATCTGTCTGATGGCAGCAGGATAAGCGGCAGCGACGAGGTTGCAGCTGTATTCAGCTCCGATAAAATGATAATCGGCGTTTACATCGAATGCGCAGGCGCTGTTATGGTGCAGCTTCAGCAGGATGCTTCCGTTGCTCTTGTTGAGATCATGGCTGAAAGCGATTTTGACTCCGTAATTCCGATCAATCCCGAGGATGTTGAAACCATCGAGATCACCATTCCCGATAACAACGAGGCAGATATCCCTGTTCAGGATGAAGTTCCTTCCACTCCAGTAACAGGCGGCGATATCATCACCGATACAGCCGACAGCAATCCTGTAGATATTCTCCCCGAAACTATCGAATCTCAGCCCCTCTTTACTGATGAAGTCACTGAAGATATTGATGTGACCGAGGAGTCCGAAGTTCTTCCCGATACTGCGGAGTCCACAGTTACCGAAGATGCTCCCGTAACCGAGGAAGCAATTCCCGAGACCGAGGACGCACCTGTAGTTACCGAGCCTGTAAAGCCGGTGATCCAGCAGCTGCCCGAGGGCGTTACACTGCCTAAGGCTCCTGATGCATTCTCCTATGAAACAGAATATATTGATGCAGATCTTGCTTACTTCATAACCGATAATGTGTACTTTGCACGCACAGATGAGACTATATCTCTGTACGAATTCAACGGCACAGTTTCGACACTTGTTACCTCAATGGATTGCAGAGAGGCAAAAACGCACTGGATCGCCGAGAACGGCGGTAGAATGCTGATAACAAGCGTTGGCGAAAACGGCAACAGAAATAAGCTCTGGCTGGTCGACAGCTACAGCGGAACTATCAGCGATCTGTCCGCAGAAGAGATCGTGATGGATGGCGCCATTGCCGATATCGGATACAACGCAGACAGCAAGACTGTAATGCTCGTTATCAAGGAATACGGCACCTACTACACATACGCTATGGCAATGCAGTCGGGTGGCTCAATGTCCTATATCAACAATGTGTTTGAGACTGAGGGCAAAACAACGCTGCTCAGCTTCAGCGGCAGTACGGTTTACCTTGCGGTACACGATGGCACTCTCACACAGATACATGCCGTTGATATCAACACCTGTGATTCCCGCATCATCAAGACCTATGACAGCAAGCCTGTCATCAGCAATAACCTTGCATTCACTCTCGGTGTGATCCAACCCTCTGAAAGCGCACTGACAGGCGTTACTGAGATCTTCGATCCCGTAACAGAAAGCTTCATCAAGACCGATCTTTTCAATGAAAATCTGAGCTTCGGCGTAAGCCGTGATCACTTTGCTGCAAACGGTAATTACTATGCTGTAACAGGCGGCGCAGTAACATCTTCCGGCGGCATACTGGCTATCGCTCAGATAGACTATAAGAAGAGTCTTTCAGGACTGTATACCGCAACCGCAGAAAACGGATTTGTTTCAATAGCAGAAAGCGCATACTCCGACCGCAATATCTCAGGAATGCTGAATTTCGGTCACATCACATCCAGCGGCGATGCTGATTTCATCCACGCTGTAAAGGGCGCTATCGGCATGAACAACGCTCTTGTAATGGGTGTTTGCGGCGAATGTGGCATCCACTCTCAGGCAAAGCTCCTTGAATGTCTGCCGGTTTACTACTCCGCAAACGCTGTGGCAACTCTCAAGAAGCTCTGCAACATCTCCGATTTCGGCACTCTGGAATATTCCGACGGCGGCCTGACCGCTATTGATGCCGACAAGATCGAGCTTGTTATCAACTCCAACAACGGAACAACAGCTTCCGGCGTTCTCTACATCAAGGCAGGTGTGTTCGGTGGCAAGACCGCTTACCGTTCCATGAACATCTCCTTCGTCCTTGAGAACAACAGCTGGAGAGTTGACACCATTATCGGTAAATAATCAGACTGTCCTTCCTAAACGGGAGGACAGTTCTTTTCAGAGGTAAATATGAGCAAAAAGACGATCATTGCATGGACAGCTGCTGCGTTGGTTGCCATTGCGGGAATAGCAGCGTTTATTCTGCTGCGCAGTGCCGATGTATCTGACCCTGCGGCTGAGATATATCTCGACGGAAAGCTGCATAAGACCGTTTCCCTGTCACAAAATACAGAATTCACCGTAAGCAGCGAATACGGCAGCAACACTATCCGTGTATCCGATGGCACGATAGCAGTTGTAGGTGCAGATTGTCCTGATAAAGTCTGCATTGCAAGCGGCGCAATATCAGGCGGCATGGTACCGATAATCTGTCTTCCGCACAGGCTGGAGATAAGGATAATCTCTGCATCTGACGAAAACATTGATATACAGATACGATAAACAGGCGGTTTTTCCCCATTAACCGCCTGTTTTCTTCGTCTAATTGCATGAAAATTTAAAAAAGCTATTAACATTTTGCTGAATATATGTTATACTAATAATGTATGGATATTTCTATACGCGTTCACAGCAAGCCGTCTTTTCCAAAGGAATGGTGATAATGGATAACAAGAAAAAGATTAAATACATCAAGATCAAAGATGAGGAGCAGCCTAAGCGCCGCACCAAAAAGAAGAAAAGCAAGATCCTGAAGAACATCGGCCATGCGCTGACGATCGTCGGCACTACATTCTCTGCTATGATACTCGTTATCGTAGTCATGATGTGTATTGTAGTCACAGTACTGACCGTGTATGTTCTGGACTTCGCCGATAACAGCTACGATGCAAATCTCCGTGACGTTGAAATGAAATACACCAGCTTCGTCTACGCCTATGATGCCGAAGGCAACGAGGTGGAGATCAAGCGTCTTGCGGCAGACGAAAACCGTATCTGGGTAAACTACGAAGATATGGCTCCGTGCCTTATCGATGCCGTTGTGGCAGTCGAGGACAAGCGTTTCTACGAGCATAAGGGTGTTGACTGGAAACGTACAGTTTATGCTCTCGGTGCGGATGTTCTGAACCTCTCAGGCGCAGGACAAGGTGGTTCGACGATAACCCAGCAGCTTATCAAGAACATAACGGGTGACGATGAGACTACATGGGAACGTAAGCTGCGTGAGATCTTCCGTGCGCTCAGCCTTGAAGAAAAGTACACCAAGATCGATATCATAGAATCCTATCTGAACCGCATCTGGTTCGGAGGAATGATATACGGCGTTGGTTCGGCATCACAGTACTACTTCAATAAGACGCCTGCTGAGCTCACCGTAGCAGAATCAGCGATTCTTGCAGGTATGATACGAAGCCCCGGCAGCTATAACCCCTACGCAAATCTCGAGGTCTGCAAGGAACGTCAGGTATATGCACTGAAGAGCATGTACGAACAGGGTCTGATCGACACAAAGACTTACGAGGACGCCCGCTACAACGTGGTAAAGGTGTACTTTGCAAAGGCTGTCTACGGCGATGATTTCGGATATACCGATGAGAGAACTCTCTCTGATGAGGACGAGGATGATACCATCCTTGAAGAGGAGATACTCGCTGATCTCGAATATGAGGCATACAAGTGGAACGGCGACTATGAAGTCAGCCAGAACTGGTATGTTGACGCAGGTATCGAGCAGGTAATCAATGATTATGCCGACGATAAGGGTATATCCTACACCTCCGCAAAGAACGAGATATATAACGGCGGCTACAAGATCTATCTGAATATGGATATGGCTATTCAGGAAGAGCTTGAAAGGAAATACCGTGATCCGTATACCGTAGTATCTTTCTATGATAAGACGATGGAAAAGGAAAACCTCATCCAGTCCTCCTTTGTCATCATGGACTACTCAGGTACAGTAGTCGCTCTGGTCGGCGGTCTGGGCGAAAAGGAAGGCGACGGTACATTCAACCGTGCTACTCAGGCCACAAGAGCGCCCGGTTCGACCATGAAGCCTATCTCGGTATACTCCACTGCTGTGGAAAATAACCTCATCACCTACTCCACTATGATACCGAACTCGGGTATCGAGGTTCCTGATATTGACTATCCATGGCCTAAAAACTATGGCGAAAAGCTGGGCGACAACGTACTATACCCCGTATGGTATGCGGTGCGCAAATCTACAAACACTGTAGCCGTAAGAGTGGCTCAGATGCTCACTCCGCAGGTCTGCTACAATCAGCTTACACAGAATCTCGGATTCTCCACACTGCTTGAAAGCGATATTGCTTATTCGCCTATTACACTGGGTGCGCTGACACAGGGCGTTCACCTTGTGGAGCTTGCCGCTTCCTATCAGATATTCGGCAACGGCGGATATTACTACGAGCCTATGCTTTACAGCAAGGTCGTGGACAGCCGTGATCAGGTGATCCTCGAGCAGGATTTCTACGGCACTCAGGCTATAAGCTCCGATACCGCATGGATCACAAACCGAATGATGAAGACCGTTATCACCGACCCCTACGGATCAGGTATCAACGCACAGCTTGAAAATGTTGAGGTAGTCGGCAAGACAGGTACTTCGAACGATGACTGTAACCTGCTGTTTGTAGGCCTCACTCCCGATTATGTCGGCGCACTGTGGATAGGCCGTGATAACAACAAGGAGCTGCTCAGCCAGTCCGCTTCGGGATGGATGACTCTCGCAAAGGTCTGGAAGAGCATAATGATAGATGTTCAGGATACCTCTCAGGTGCTGAACTTCACACCCGACACATCTGTTCTGGAGCGCAACTACTGCTCTCAGACAGGTCTGCTGGCTACCAACAAGTGCAAGAACACTGAGCTTGGTTACTATCGTGCAAGCAACGTGCCTGACTACTGCAACGGCAAGCACGCCGAGATACAGCAGGGTATCCTTGACGCTCACGGTGTAAACACCAACGAGGAGACCACCGAGGTTTCCACTGCTGAAGCGGGTTAATTTCACATAACAAACAAGCCATCTCCAATATCGGAAATGGCTTGTTTTTGTATATTTGCGCAAAATATTACTATTTGTTGATTCATTGCAGATCTAGATCTTCGATAAGTCTTGCGACCTCAGTCATTCCGCTGATCCGTATACCTTCCCTCAACAGCTTCTGATCCGCAGGATTGATATCCTCCATAGGCGCACTGTAGACCGCTATCGGTTCCTCCTCGCCCTCCTTGAAAAGCGCAATATTCCCCTCGTACTCACGCAGAATATAACATGACACCTCCTGTGCGATCGAGTTCACATCCGCCATGACCTCATCACCAATCGACGCTACATAAGCCGCCCCGAAACCGGTTATAGTCAATGCAATCAGAGCGCCTGCCATCTTACCATGTATCGACATATCAAAACCTCCATCTGATATTTCGATAGTAGTATCCCGATAACAGGTGGATTTATACATTATATGGTTCGATACATACAATATATCAATAATAAAGCCGTCCGATCTCCCGGACGGCTTATTCTCTATTTAAGCATGATAACCTGTGATCTCATCCTTTGCACGGAAAAGAGCAATACGGAAATTCTCACACTCAGCCTTTGAAAAACTCTTCATATCCACTGCAATGCATCCGCCTGCGTGTTCTATGCGGAGCACCCTTCTTGCCGTAAGGAAAGCAGCAAGAATGAAAAAGCCTCCAATGAACAGCGAACTCACAAGAAGACCTACACCGCCGCCACTTCCAATAGCTATTCCTGCTATAAGTCCTATTACAGCAATTATGATACCAAATACAAGCATAGCCACATTGAATACACGGTAGATTCCCACACTGCTTATATCCTTCAGGTCTATAACCTGAGTAACCTTGCAGTGGCCTACTGTTCCGAGCGCCTTGCCCTTGTAATATACACGCTTGTTTGTAATAGCTGCTGCATTGGATGTGATTCCCCGCCCGCAAGGAACATCTGCGCATAACCAGCACCCATCTGATACATCACCTTTTCATCGGGACTGATGAACATACCCTCCTGATCCGCCTGATTATAAACCGGCTGGGGCTGTGCCTGCACCTGCTGATATGCCTGCTGTGCATATACCTGCTGAAGCTGCTGAGGATAATAATTAGCCTGCTGCATTACAGGCTGCACCTCGATCTGCGCACTACAATTTGTGCATACTCCATTCTGAACAGCACCGCCACATTTTCCGCAAAAATTTGCACTCATATAAAAACCATCCTGACTGACACCTGTGAAACGTGTCAATTTAATATACTGATTATACCATTTTAACAGCATATAGTCAAGTACAAACTACCAAAACATCAAACCCCTGCGATTTCTCACAGGGGTTTGATGCTGGTTTGGTTGGTAATTATATGAAAAGGGATCGGTATCTGTTTTAACTGAAGTATCTTTCCTTCAGTGTCTATAGTATAACCCTTATCTTTGTATTTTATAAGTGCGTTTTGTGAAAGTTAAGTGAAGATATTACACAAATGTCGCTTTTCGTCACATTCCCTGCATAGTCTGCTGGAACGGCCTGAAATCGTACTTTTTGTAGAAGATGTGACTGATAACGAACGCCAGCGCTGCGGACATCACAGCGACTGCGATATATACGACCAATGCAACACCGACACTGGTTCCGAAGCCGCTTTCCCAGATGTGATCGGGAGTAAAAGGAAGCAGGAGCATCATGGGAATATATGCATATATCATAACGAGCATTCCCCAGTTGAACTGCATAGCGGTAGTTCCGAGCAGGATATATATCGCACAAATCGGAGCAGAAATCATCAGCATATCCGAAATATGAGACATCTCCAGACCCGAGATCATCACAAATATCGCATAGATGATATTCACAAGAGCTGAAAGACCTACTCCTGCAATGACATTGTACATCGGAACGGAAAATGTTCTGAGCTGCTTTGATATGGGAGCAGAACGCATAAGCCTGTTACCGTTGATCTCCACGCTGATAAAAATGCTGCTGAAAATCATAACGAATATCATGCCGATATGTGCCATCATCTTGCACAGCAGATAATCCTCTGAACTCATAGGCTCATGAAACACCAGCGCAAGCACCAGCAGCGTTATGCCGATAAGCGCAGGTATCCACATCCGCACCAGAGAGCATGAGCGTCTGAAAAGGAACTTTAATCCTGTCATTTGTCTGCCCTCCATTTCTTTTCACACACGAGCATGCTGAATACAAAGCCTGCCACTGCAAGTACCGCAGTTACTGCCAGCACGATAAGAAATGCTGTATCGCTTATACCCATTTCGCCATCTTCCTCGGCAGCGGCAGTAAAGCCGACAACAAATCCGACCACTGCACACATGGGCATGATGGATATCATACGTGCTACTGAACTCTTGAGGTAGCCTGTAAAGTTAGCAAGTCCGATGCCGCCTAAGCATACTGCAAGAGATGCTATCGGGGACAGAATAAGATCGCCCATCCACATTGCCAGCACCCAGTTTATCAGAGTGCCGACTGCACCTATAATAACTGCAACTATATTAGTTGCGACGATAGCACGCTTGAAATGCTTTGCGCTGTCTGCAATGCCATGCAGATACTTGTATCCGGGAGTGATAGGCATATTGTAGGAATATATCGCATTCAGCAGGAATACACCAAACAGCGGCACCATAATGGTACAACCGGGTATGAACGAAGATACGAAGCCTGCAAAAAAGCTATCGGGATCGCTCTCCGCAAAAACGGATGTAGCAGCGCCCATAATGCCGATCACTGCATAAGCTCCTGCAAATGCAGCAAGGAGCTGCAGCATGGTGGTTACAGTATACTGTGCGGTGAACAGACGTAAAGATTTTATGTACTGTTTCATCGTGTCTCCTCCGCAAATTTGAGCAGACCTATACTGAGCTGCTGCAGAGTGGGCGCCTCGCTGTCAACGCCGAGCTTTGCAAGCTCCTCAGCGTTCTCTGCAAGAGCCAGACCATCGAACACGGTACGATTCTTGCTATGAGACATAAGCAGATGCTTCGCTTTGTCGTAATCCTCGGCTGCGCCACGGGCGATGATGTACTTATCCTTGAGATCCTCCACAAAGCCCTTTTCGATGATCTTGCCCTGATCCATGAAGATAGCGTAGTCCGCAGCGTTCTCCATGTCAGCAATGTTGTGGGTGGAGAAAAGGATGGATTTCTCGCCGTCGCCGTTGTCAAGGTATTCTCTCATTCTGTCGCACAGACGATCACGCATGAGCGGATCGAGAGAGGAACCGGGCTCATCAAGGATGAGCAGATCTGTCTCTCGTGCAAATACCGCAGCAAGGGAAGTTCTCATGCGGTTACCGTCAGACTGCTTATACATGGCCTTAGCCTTCTTTGTGTGCTCGCTGTCTACTTCAAGCTGCTCACACAGCTTTGCGAACTTCTCACGATCGAAGCTCTTGTATGCGATCTCCATAGAAATGGCGATGTCCTTTGCCTTCCAACCCTGAGGGAAGAAAGCGCTGCTTGCGCAGTAGCCGATCCTCTCACGGATAGCTGCATCCTCGATGTCCTTTGATTCGCCGAAATATTCCACCTCGCCCGATGTGGTGAGGATAACACCGCACAGCATATCAATAAGCGTTGTTTTGCCTGCGCCGTTTGCGCCGATAAGTGCGGTAGCAAAGCCCTTGGGAAGCTCAAAATCAAGCTCGCCCAGTGTGAATTTGCTGTATTTCTTTGTCAGCCCTTTTGCTGTAAGAATACTGTCCATATAATTACTCCTGTTGTCGTCAATGTTTATTCTACTCTGTATGTCTTGGCGCCTGATTCAAAGGCTGTATAGATCTTTTCAAGTTCTGCCATGGCGCTTTCCTCGTCGGGATATGCACCCAATGTAGGTGTTGTAAGTGTGGGAACAGCGCCCACCCAGCCCACGATCAGATACTTTTCATTTTTACTTCCAAAATTTTTCTCAATAGTTACTCTGCAGCAATCCATTAGATCTTTTTTATTCTGTGATAAAATAATCATAGCTTTCCCTCTTAATCTTAATCAATATCATAAAGAATGTTTATCATGCTTACCAGCTCGTCACGGCTCGTTCCTGCGAGCTTTGCCGATTCGATGGCGTTCTGCAGATGCTGTTCAAGCAGCCTTAAATGCTGTTCCTTGACCATCTCTCTGTCCTGTGGATTCACAATGTACCCCTTTCCCTGTACGGGAGCGATAAGCCCCTCTTCCGCTAGCTGCTCATAAGCCTTCATCGTTGTGATGACGCTTATCTTCAGATCTCTGGCAAGACCTCGTATGGATGGGAGATAATCCCCCTCGGAAAGCCTGCCGTTCATGATGTCCTCCTTGAACTGGCTTGCTATCTGCTTATAGATCGGGATATCGGAATTTTGCAATATCTTCAAGCACTGACCTCCTTTCTGTTTACGGGTGTTTATGTGTTGTATATACAGTATATACTGTTTTCTTCGATTTGTCAAGGGGTATTTGCAAAAATTACGAAATATTTTTGGGAAAACACAGAAAAGCGACGCTCATAAGAACGCCGCTTACGCTTTTGAATAGTTTCTCCTCAAATTTAAATAAGAATCAAACGTGACTAAGGATAACTCTTATAAAATATGCATATCAATCATAACAGCAGTGCTTGGCTTATAACCAAGGTTAGAATCTAATATTGAGTTTATGCATATTTTGTTGAATGTTACTTCTACGCGTACAAATTCCCCTGCTTTGGGGAGCTCGTAATCAGCATAATCATTAACACTGCCTAACTTTAATTCTGGGGCATTTGCACACCACGAAAAAAAGGAATTACTCCATACAGTGCTTCTTTCTTTTACAAAAGGCATACCTGCCCATTGACCATCATCTACAAGAAAAATCACTTCTCCCTCGTATGAGTACTCATCATATTCAGTAGAAACATATATATATCCAGAAAATGTCTTTTGTCCAGTAAACTCAGCCGACATTGCGGCTAATATGCCCGTTGACTGTTTTGCATTGTAAAGATATGTTGCGGTAGCGTTAATTAGTTCCAATCCACAAACCGATTCTCCTGTTTCCACCTTATATAAATCCACAATTTGCTCAGGATTATTGATACATAATATTCCATCAAAACATTCTGCATCAGCAACATTATTCAATGCTCTGCCATTTGAATCGGACAAATATGTCCAATCATCAAAAGTATAATACGGCTTATCATACTCTATGCCTGTATTGCCGCTGTTTACCGCTATCTTTTCTCCACAAACACCAACAAATGTCTGTTCTTCTGTTACAAGCGTATCCAAACTTTCTTCAATTGGTGAAGTATCAGATTGGCTATTATTTTCAATCGTTGTATCTACAACTTCAGAAACAACAGCATACTCCTCATTGCCCTCACATCCCGTCGCAATCAAAGAAAATATCATCAATACAAATATTGACCTTTTCATAGATACTCCTCCTAATTAATATGACCAGATATCAGTCAACAACAGTTCCGTCAGACTTACAATACCATGATAATGTTTTAATATGCTTTAGAAACTCAGTGTATGTAAATGTTTCGTTATTGACGATACAATTTGAAGGATAATTACTTTCCATAACAGTTACTGTAGATGAAGTATAGGAAACAATAAACAAACTATGTTCAGTTCCTTTTTGGGTATAGCCTCTAACATAAGCTTGACTACCGATCTGTCTCAAATTTGTATATAGATTTGAAGAATTTAATTGCACGTCATTACTAGATATATTTGCATGATAAGGAACATCTATACCATCATTATATATATTATAACAATACTTAGCAAATGCTACACATTGATAACACGGCAAATAAGCATCATATGACGAATCGTAATAATAATACTTACCACAATTACAAATATCCAAGTCATGAGGAACATCATTATGACAATCACACTCCTGATTGTTCTCTGAATAATAAGAGCCATCCGGATACCGTTGATGCAAATAGGTAATTCCACTGCTTGAACGTTCTTTTTCGTCATTGATTGTATCAGCTAACGCAGAGAAACAGGTTAGTATTGACACTGCCATTAATAACAACACTGAAACAACATATTTCACTAATTTCTTCATAAAAACTCCTCCCCTCAAATCTCTTTTTCCGCACTGTAAACTGTAATAGTTTCAGTCTCGCCGCTGCTGTTTGTGAGAGTGAATTCTGTCTTTACACGATATGTACCACTGTCAAGACCTGATTTGGTATTTGATGTAAAGATCGAAGCAGCGTTTACAGTCTTTGTCCACTCAGCACCATCAACATCGCCCCAGATCCAGAGAATACCTTCCTTCTGCAAAGTCTGCATAGCTGTGATGCTTACCGTACTCGCACCTGTGCATTTGCTGGTGCAAGTCGCAGTGGTACCCGAGAAAGAAAGCGATGAGTATGCGGAGGTTGCTATTTCATAGCAGGGCATGACGCTGTTGTCTACAGGCATTGCCGCAGCAGCAAAGGTGGTGGGACATACCATTGCAGCAATTACAGCTGCCGCCCACATTTTAGGGGATACAAATTCTTTCATAAATAATACCTCTTTTCATATTTTTGTAGTAGACCTACAAAATACACATCGAACAAGGCATTATTTTGTGAGCGATTTTAATATAATTTATTTTTGCTTTTTTACACTTTCCGCCAAAACAACGATTTCTTCTTTTGAAAGTGTACCTTCCAGTTCCATAATATAGTCGTCACTATCCCAGATCACACAGGACATTATCTGTTTGTCAGTGCTATTGTCTATATATACACCGTCATGCTCGTTTATCATAACAGGATACATTGTGTTATTGTCATAGTGAGTATCAAATGCAGTTTTAACATGCTGATTGAAAGTGATTACATTTCCTGTATTTCCATCAGCATACATACTATATACAAACAGATCAATATTATGATATTCCACAAGTTCATACCCCTTAGGCAGTTCGGGAATATAATAAACCTCCTCAATAGTGGTCGGTGTGCCTGCTAAGTTCTCCGCAAAAAGCTGCGTGTTGTCCTTATTCTCCTTTGCAATAAAGCCCTTGAGGAGCAGGATAGCCGCTGCTGTGATCGCCATAGCCGCAAGAAGTATCACCACCAGCATGGCAGTAACCAGCCGCCTGCTGAATCTTCTCGGCATTGCGGGCGCAGCACCCCTCCGCTTAATATCAGATAATATCCTACGAATACGAATACGGTTTTTAAGCCTGAATTTATGCCGTGGCGGATCGGAAAACTCGGAAAAATCTTCCTCGCAGATCTGTTCCAGTATGCCTTTTAGTTCATACTTATCCATCCT
Organism: Oscillospiraceae bacterium; assembly: GCA_045532595.1. Classification (GTDB taxonomy): domain Bacteria; phylum Bacillota; class Clostridia; order Oscillospirales; family Ruminococcaceae; genus CAG-115. Next base: position 65,845 of record JAZSGG010000148.1, read on the forward strand.
GTTCACCTTTCTCAACAAACGCCTTTATCATCTTCCCCGCATCGGAAAGACGCTTTCGGGCAGCGGTCTCGGATATACCAAGCGCATGAGCAATTTCAGCGGTGGTCTGGTCATACATTATCCTGAGTATCAATGCGCTTTTCTTGCTCTCAGGCATAGAATCAATAAAGCCCTTTAATTCCCCTTCTGATACTTCTCCGATGGCAATATCCTCCACCGAAATATCAGATGCGTATGTATCCAGCTCCTCGTCAGATATCGTCTCTGTTCTTATATTGTGCCTGAACATATCAATCGCTATGTTCCTGACTATAACATCTACATAAGTCACTCTTTTGTGAGCGGGAATGCGGAAAAACTGTTCGGGCTTGGTGGCGATTCGGGAAAACGCCTCTATTACCGCATCCTCAGCATCGTTTCTGTTATGTAATTTGGAATAGGCAATGGCATAGAATCTGTCTGAATAGGTTTCGTATAATTCGGCAACTTCATTGCGCTCCTCATCGCTCTTCAATATAGACAAAACTGATGATATCATTTTGTGGTCTCCTTTTAAGCAGGGATAAATTCATGATTATTTTAGCACAAAAATGATACATTTTCAACATCTGCAGCATTGCACAAAATGCATATGCTCCTCTATAAACAACATATTCAAACATATACTGCATTTCAGTCATATTATATCCTACCTTTTCATACTTGTCAATACTTTCGCCCTATAATGGTAGTAAAATTTACTACTATAGAATACTAAATCACATTTAGTCGTATAATATGCTATCATATCAACAAGAGGTGATATTATGTACGATCAGAGACCGTTAAAGGTCAAAACAAGCATTTCACTTGACAGCGATGTCGTGAATGCGATCAAAGATCTTGCTGAATATGACGGCAGATCGTTTTCTCAATATATCAACCGTGTTCTAAAGCAGCACCTGTCAGAGATCAATCAGCAAAACAAGGAAAAATAAACAAAGCCGAATCGTAAATGATTCGGCTTTTCCTTTATTCATAATGCCTGCATACTCCCTTGCTCTCCCAATCCGAGCGCAGATATTCTGCAAGATCTTCCAGCGGCAGCTTCTGCGTATAAAGAACAGGGTTTTCCGTTGTAGTGGTTATGCGAAGTTCTTCAATATCCTCACTGCCCTCAATAAGCAGTTCATCCATCATGTAATTATTTCGTGAAAATGCAGTATCCCCCACAACATCATAGCGAAAAGCATTTCCGCATAACGAAGATACAAAATCACATCCTTCAGCAGGCACGGAAAGTGCAGCGGTGAAGCAGTCATTGGGAGCAAATGGCGGATCGTTCGCGTCCTGCCATTCAACGCCCATGCCTGTCAGAACATATTCAGTATATCCTAACTGTTCACCTGAGATCAGATCCTCCAGAACGATCACCTCATATAGCGTGTAGTCGTACATATATTTCTGAGCATTCTCGCCATCTGTTTCAAATGTGGCATCGTAAATATAATCGAAACGCTCAAACCATCCGTCAAGTTCCTCACTTTCGGAGAGAGTCAATGCTCGTTTTACCTGAAGAAGATAGAATGAATCCAGACCACCGCCTCTGGGATCGGTACATATCGCCAACACATCGCTGTAGGTCGAAGGTACATACAGTGTCGGATTTATATCCAAGCCTTTGTATTCGCTGTCATAATAGCAGCTCTCTCCTGACGACGGAGTTATAACTACAGGCTTCTCCTCATCCTTTTCGTAGATGCTGCTCTCCAGAGTGCCGGGTTCTTCCAATGTGCTTTCTTCAGCAGATGCTATACTTTCTTCTATACTCTCAAAACTATCGACACTTGGCAGTGTGCTTTGCATAGTAATATCGCTTATCTCCTCGGTATTCAGCTGAGATATCTCGGTTTCAGCACAGCCTGTTAGGGATAAGGCAAGCAATGTTATGAGTATGGCTGTCATTCTTTTCATGATATTTCTCCTTTTCTGTCAAATTACCTCTATATAAGTAGACAGCCGAAATCATAAAAAAGTTGCACAAAAATAACCCCCACATCAAAAATGTGTGGGGGTCGGAGATTTCTGATAATTAGAAATACTTGTTGGAGTGAGCCTTAACGTACTCAACAACTTCCTCAGCATAGCAGAATGCCATGGAAACGCAGGTGTCAGCGCAGCCGTAGTAGATTGCGATTCTGCCTGTATCCTTATCGCAGAGTGCTGCACAGGGGAATGCAACGTTCTGAACGTCGCCTACGCACTCGTAGTACTCTCTGGGGTTCAGCAGGTACTCCTTGCAGCGATACTTAACCTTCCAGGGCTGATCCTTGTCGAGGATGCAAGCACCAAAGCTGTAAACGAAGCCGTTGCAGCTCTCCAGAACGCCGTGGTAGAATACCAGCCAGCCTTCGCTTGTCTCGATCGGGATAGGACCTGCACCGATCTTCTTGGACTCCCAGCCCTTGTCGGGAGCCATAACATGTCTGTGCTTGCCCCAGTATGTCATATCCTTGGAGTGAGAGAGGTACATATCGCCGAAAGGTGTATGACCACTGTCAGAAGGACGGGAGAACATTACATACTCGCCGTTGATCTTTCTGGGGAACAGAACGCCGTTTCTGTTGAAGGGGAGATATGCATTCTCGCACTGGTGGAACTCCTTGAAGTCCTTTGTCCAGCCCACACCGATTGTAGGCTTCCAGCCGTAAGCGTTGCACCATGTGATCCAGTATCTGTCCTCGATCCATACGCAGCGGGGATCGTAGCCGTACTGCCAGGGATTAGCCTCAGCAGCGGAAGGGTCATCGTTGATCCACTCAACCTTCTCAGGGTTGATGTTCCAGTGGATACCGTCCTCGGAGAAGCCTGCATGGATAGCCATGTTTCTCTCCTTGTCGTCTACACGGAAAACACCTGCAAACTTGCCCTCAAAGGGAACAACTGCAGAGTTGAAGATGGAGTTGCTGGTGGGCAGCAGATCTCTGGGGATGATGGGGTTAGCGTCATAGCGCCATACAACGTCCTTGCAACCCTCGGGACGATCCATCCAAGGCATGTTAGGAATGCTCTGACCGATGATTTCTAAGCTCATGTTCTTTACCTCTCTGAAAATATTTTTGTTTCGTTTTTGATACATACGGCTTCCCCGTCTGTACCTATTGAGTTAAGTATATCAAATAATAATCAATAATTCAATAGACTTTTTGGATAAATCTCAAAGATTTTTTTAGTATATGATTACTTAAAAAATCTTGCTTAATAAAACATTTTTTACTTAACTAACAAACAAGGGGAAACGGACATGTATACTATTTATATAATATATAAAGCTGTGCTGCCCTCCTGTAAACCACAGTGTTGAAAACGCATGGATATGTTGATTATTTTGTTGAAAACTTTTTGTCTAAAATAAACAATACCCATTCAAAATCATCGTGAATTATTCTGCAAAAAACAGAATTTCCGCATTAATAACGACAAAAACAGAAAATTGTGTTGACGAAATTTACTTTTTTGGATATACTAAAATCAAGAGAAAACAGCTGGTGCTGTAGCTCTTGCGGATCTGATTTAGCAAAATTAAGGTTGGCAAAGCAAAAGAAAGTAGTATTCAGTACAGGCAAATATTTTTATAACGGAGGATTTCACCATGTGCATGAAAGACATCGAAGTTAAAAACCAGGTAGGTCTGCACGCTAGACCTGCAACATTCTTCATCCAGAAGGCTAACGAGTTCAAGTCTTCTATCTGGGTAGAGAAGGAAGAGCGCAGAGTTAACGCTAAGTCCCTGCTCGGCATCCTTTCCCTCGGCATCGTAGGCGGCGCAAACATCCGCATCATTGCTGACGGTTCTGATGAGCAGCTGGCCGTTGACGGTCTGGTTAAGCTGGTTGAGAGCGGCTTCGCAGAGTAATATATTTGTTTATGTAAATTGCCGCAGAAATGCGGTCGGAGGGCAGAGATCGGGTTCGGCTCGGATCTCTGCCTCTTTATTTTTTTCGGAGGAAACATGAAAAGATCTGCACTGGCAGCAATCGCTGCCGCATCGCTTATAAGCCTCAGCGGATGTGTTGCCGCTATGCCCGAGGGTTATGACACAGTAAAGGCTGCAAAGCAAAAATACGAGACCCTTGACAGCGGAAGAGCGATAATGACTGACCTCTCCACAGGAGAGCAGATCATGGAATTCAGCTTCTTCATAAACGCCAAGGATGAAATGATACTCAGCTACTATGGCAAGGATGGCGAAAATGAGATGTACGCCTACAGCAATGGTGCGGAGTATTTCTACAAGGACGCAGGCGATGAAATGTGGTCTGTCATCAGTGCGGATGACGAGAATTATATATACAACATCTACAACCGTGAATACAGATACCCATATGCGGACGGCGGTATATTCTTTCTGGATGGCACATCCGTAGAGTCTGCATCCGTCACTCAGAACGACGACGGCTCTATGCTCGTTGAATATACCTATGATGCAGAAAAGCTGAACGAATCCACTAAAGGCATACTCGATGATGTCAGCGGATTTTCCTCTCTCTCCACATCATACTATATTAACGCCGACGGATATATCACTGAATTTGTAGAAAACGGCACCGTTACAAACAACGACGGTGTTGTTCATGATGTAAACATGAAGATCTCCGTTGATATGATGAACGAGGTCTATGATATTCCATATCCCGTGGACAAACTCGATAAATCCTGATCATTTCTGACAAATTACGCCTATTTCTTTGTGATATGTGACATAATTTCACAAAGCAATTTATGCAATTGTAACGAAATAGGCTCTAAAAAAGTTACAAAACGGTTACAAAAGGTTGCAAAAGTGTTACAAAGATGATATACTTGTAACAGACATTTTGATTAAAAACATCATCGGCCGCCAATATTATGCTAAAACGTAATATTGCGGCATTCGTTTGTAACTATATATTTAAAGGAGGAAACATGGTTTCCGAAAAAGAAAAGCATATTCTGGTTGCTGATGGTAACGTTTCCAATCGCAGCCTATATAATAACATGTATAATTTTGGCGAATATATACTTTCTGTATTAATGTATATACTCTCCGGAATTAAGTCTTCCTTCCTGGGTTTCATTGACCGAAACGAAGACCGAATCAATGCGCTTCTGCGCATCATAGGTAACCGACTTAAAAAACTCGGCAAGTCGATCGCCCATCCTTTTGTACGATGGCAAAAAGCAATGAAGCTAAGCTTCTCCGAAGTGGGCAGGATACGACGTGAAAAGGGCAGACTTGCCGCTGCGGCAGCTATCCTGAAAATGTTGGGAAGAGCCTTGTTTGGAAAACGAGGTCTCGCCTATTCCCTGTTCAACTATGCGCTTCCTATAATATGTGTTGCAGTATTCCTGAATATCGTTTCCTATGCCAACAGCATGACATACTCACTGAAGCTTACAGTAAACGGTGATTTTGTCGGATATGTGGCAAACGAAACCGTATTCACAGAAGCGGAACGCATCGTTCAGCAGCGTATCAATTATATGGACACCAACACTGAGATCGTGACCTTTACTCCCGCATATCAGCTGGAAATGACAGGTCAGAACGATGCCCTCACCAAATACCAGCTTGCCGACAAGCTGCTGGCTTCGATGGACGCCGAGATAGTACACGCTTATGGTCTGTACATAGGCAATGCGTTCTATGGTGCGCTCACCGAAAAGGACAAGATTGATGCAACGCTTGAGGAGCTTCTGGATGTATACCGCACAGGCGCAGCCAACGAAAAAGTAGCGTTCGAGAATACAATCAGCTATGAACCGGGCTTATACCTTGCGGAAAGTATCGTTAACGAGGACGATATCATTGAAACGATCACAGCGAAGAAAAATGTCGCTACATATTATACTGCCGTAGAAGGCGATTCTCCTTTTGCCATAACCACAAAGCTTGGCATGACCATGTCTGAATTTGCTGCGCTGAATCCCGGATTCTCGGAATCCACGATGGTATATATCGGAGATAAGTTTCTGATAACTCAGGAAGAGCCTTATCTTGCAGTAACCGTAACAAGAACAGAGGTATATGACGAAAATACCGCATACGACACCGAATATTACAACGACAGCACAAAGTATCAGGGTTCCTCTGTGGTAACGCAGAACGGCATATACGGAACTGATCGTGTAACTGCTGATGTTTCCTATATCAACGGCGTTGAGGTGCGCAGAAAGGTACTCAACCGTATCACCGTTGAAGAGCCTACCCCAAAAATAGTTGCCCTCGGCACAAAGACACCTCCCTCCAACACCGACTATGTAATACAGAATGTCGAAGTGGGACAGATGTACTGGCCTGTCGGCGGTTCAAACGGCGGTCTTATCAGTGAGATGCCTTATGGCTACGGCGGATATTACGGACACAAGGGACTGGATATCTCAGCCCCGTACGGAACCCCGATCTATGCAGCAGACAGCGGTACAGTAACGCTCGCAAAGTGGTACGGTGACTATGGCTACTGCGTAATGATCGAACACGATAACGGTATTGTTACTGTTTATGGCCATGCAAGCTATCTGCATGTTTATGCCGGTCAGCGTGTAACGCAGGGTCAGCAGATAGCGGATGTCGGCTCCACAGGCCGATCCACAGGTAACCACCTGCATTTTGAGGTGCGTATCAACGGAATCTGCATGAATCCCATCAACTACCTGCCGAAGCACGAATTTGCATCCTGGTGTGTGCACTATTAACAATTTATCCTCCCCAAGCACTTTGGGGAGGATTTTTCATACAGATGCAACCATTGTTAAATTTCTCCGTCTTTATGTATGAGCTCAATAAATGACAGACCTCCCCGGGTCTGCCAAAGGGGGACAGAAAATGACAGACAAAGAGATCGTCGGCTTATATCTGAGTCGTGACGAAAATGCTATATCCGAAACCAAAACAGCTTACGGAAGGCTGCTGCAAAGCATAGCATACAACATCCTGCACAATTCGCAGGACGCCGAGGAGTGCGAAAACGAGACCTGTCTGAAGGCATGGAACAGCATTCCACCAAACAAGCCGCAAAGACTCTGCGCATATCTCTGCAAGATAGCACGCAGGCTGGCACTGGACAGATACGACTACAACACCGCTGCAAAGCGAAGCGGAAGCATCCCTATTGATGAACTTGAGGACTGCATCGCATCTGTATACAGTGCGGAGGACAGGCTGACCGCCACAGCTCTCGGCGAGCTGCTGAACAAATTCCTCAGTCAGCGTGACCGTGATACCCGTGTTATTTTCGTGCGCAGATTCTGGTTCGGAGAAAGTATTTCAGAGATAGCACAACATCTTCACGCAACAGAAAGCATGGTAAAATCCCGCATTTCACGCATGCTGAAGCAGCTGAAGACATTCCTCGAAAAGGAGGGCTACAATATATGAAAGAAACCATAAACAACGCACTTAACGAAATAAACGACAAATACATCGAAGAAGCATACCATGCCGATCGTCTTCAGAACACCACTGCAAGAACAGTGAGAAATATCGCCATACCAGTAGCGTCTGTCGCAGCGGTTGCAGGTCTGTGTCTGGGACTTGGCAAGTTGGGCGTATTCAAGAGCGACGGCGGCGTTGATCTGCTGCCCGAATCCACAACCAACGGTGCAGGAGATACTTCGTCCATTGTCGTGGATGATCCGCAGTACGAGTATATCGGCTATACTCCCATCCTTCCTGACACGATGCCTGTTGTATTGCAGACTTCCGAGCATATCGAAAGCATCGTTTTCGGCTCACAGTTCCCTGAAATGATATATGCGGACGAGGATTCCGCCATGTTCACGGATGGAATATCGGGACTTTATATATTCGATTTCGACACTGAGGAGATCACCTTTGCCGCTGATATCTACACCACCTTTGACATGACACTTACGGACTACCCACAGAAGATTGGCTCGAACTACGGCGGCGACAGCTGGAACGGCATTGATCTATTCGCAGGTGCAGATGGCACGCCCTACTGCTCAATGTGGTACCACAGCGATATCGTCCTGACAGGCAGCGGACTCCCCACGCAGAACCAGTGGGAAACAAAATACTACGAGATAGACACCGAAGCACTGACGCTCACGGCACTGCCCGAGGATGAAATGACCATACCGCTGTATGATGGTCTGAAAGAGTTGCCCTACAGCGAAACAGGCGAATACCGCAACATGTCGCTTAAAGCGGCGTATATCGGTGATACGGATGAATTTGTGTATATCAGGAACTGCACAACGGATATCGACCTGCTGCCCCGCTATAACATGGAATATATCGAGCTGCGCCGCTGGACTGCCGAGGAGGTAACAGGCGAGCCGATGGAGGGTGGATATTATCCGTTCAGCGATAAGGTGGGCAAGGATATAGAACTGTATTCGTATTACTATACAGGCGATTCCGTTGTGGGACACGATTGCCACGGAATATACTTCAACGGCGCAAAGTTCACACTGGATATGTATGCCTCTACTGGCAGAGTACCCGAGGGTTATTATACTATCTACGGTGATATTGTAAGTCTTGTAGAGGAAACGAATGGTTATCAGTGGCTGTATCGAATAGTATTCGATACTCTGCAGCCGCTTGAAGCCCTAATTGAACAGCCTCAAAATGCCGAGCTTGAACAGACCTATCACGGCAAGCCGCTCATAAAGCAAACAGATATGCTTGCAGATGATGTACTTCCGCTTCAGTATGAAGCTCTTATCAAGCAGATCAAAGCTATCACTGCCGCTCTCAACGAAGATATGAACGATACCGAAGCACATCTAGCCGCACTCAAAGAACAGCAAGAGGATATCGAGGAGCTTCTCAGCAGCGATAAACTCACCGAAGAGGAACGCACCGAATACTACGAAATGGAAGCTGAGCTCACAATGGCTATCACCTATATGGAAACCGACCACGAGGAGCTTGAAGCCCAGCTTGCAGAATATGAAAAAGAACTTGCAGCCATAGAATCCCAAATGCAGAAGTCAGGTCATTTCACAACTGAAGTGCAGGACTTCCTCGCATCCCTTGACCCGAGAGTTGCAGCTGCAGTAAAGGAATTTGTTCCTGTCGCTCCCGACGATATGTTCTGGGGTACAAGCAGTGCTGAAACACCCCACGGCATCGTGACAGCCTACGCAATAAGGATGCTCGATAAGAGCATAAGCGTTATGGATGACGGCGAAGCAGAGGCGCTACTGAATGACGATCAGCTTGTCTACTCCATGTGTCTGGACTCCTACTGGGTCAAGGATGACGACAACGAAACCATCGCAGACGATTATGCATATCAGGTGGATGAGCTTGACAAGGAACTTACGGATATGATCCTGTCCTCTGAGCTGAGCTACTCAGGTACTGCGGATATGGAAAATATGCTGTATCCTCTTGATCCGAAGTACAATTACATCACCACCTATTTCGGTCACGACAGCTGGCGTGGCGGCATGCACTACGGTCTGGATATCGCTGATAAGGGTATCGGCGGTGCGGATATCTACGCTGCGCAGGACGGTATGGTCATCCACACATACAATGACAGCGGATGGCATGGCGGCTTTGGCAACTATGTCATCATCGACCACGGCAACGGCTACTGCACCATCTACGCACACTGCTATGAGGTATATGTGTCTACTGGCGATGAGGTTAAGCGTGGAGAAGTTATTGCAGCAGTCGGCACAACAGGCTGGTCTACGGGAAATCACCTGCACTTTGAGGTGCGCAAGGATGGCGTGGCAGTCGATCCGCTGAGCTTCCCCTATGGTGATGTGGCGTTGATAGAATACGATGCCTTTGAATCAGCGCTGAAATATGCGTTTGAAAATGCAGGCGAGCCTGCTATTCCCGACTACATTGCCATGCCGATAGGCTCAAATGGAAATACAGTATACTCCACAGTATATGACGAGTATACCGAATACAGCTCTTATGCCCATGCAGAAGTACTCGCCGCAGATAAGGGTGAGATAGTTTTCGCAGGCTATGTGGATGAGAAGGACAAGGTCTGCATAGCTATAATGCACGAGGGTTATGTAACGGTATACCGTGGTCTCAGCGACTACAAATTCGCCGAGGGTGATCATGTTCAGATGGCATGGGTAATCGGTACGGCGGACGATGAGGGCGTAATGCGCTTCGAACTTCGCACCGATGCAGACGTTATCATGAACACAGGCAGCTACTGCGACAAAATTGACTCAGCCATGAATGAAATGCCGCAGTCAGGCAATGCCAAAGCAGCTTTCTGCGATCAGGTGCTCATGATAAACGAACCCGAAAATCTGTTTGCATACTATGACGGCACTCTGCTTGCCTACGCAATAACCACCACCGATGGCGATGTTTTTATATTGCGTGAGGAAGACAGCTCCGCTGCAAAGAACGGCAATATGTTCTTTCCGGGAGAAGAATCCCTTGTTGATGTTACTTACACAGGTGATGGTTACCTTGTGACTTCCGTCACAGAAAACGAAAAAGGCTCATACCTGCGCAAGGAATATTACCTTCTTGAAAACAAGATGATAAATAAGATACTTACATACAGGGTATATGCCGATGGCAGTGAAGCTGTTATTGCAACAACCGAGATAGATTACTTATTTACAGAGGAAGATGTGCAGGCGTATGAATACGACCCTGCAACCTGCCGACCTGTAACTGAATAACACCCTCCCCTTATATATAAACGCAGCCCCTCCGATTTGACTACGGAGGGGCAATTCTTATGCACATAAAAACCGCCCTCAGTGAGAGCGGTTATGTATTTATCAGTGAGAGGGTCTCTTAGATACTGCGTCAATAGCCGCAGCAACTGCGATATTGATATCAACGGCATTCTGACGGATCATTGCGTCAAGCTTAGAGAAAAGCTCACCGTTGTGGGTGCTTACATACTTTGCAGGGAGCTTGTTAAGTGCGATAGCCTTCATATCATCAACGCAACGCTCACACTTGCAGCAGCTCTCGCCCTCAAGCATCGCCTCGATGCGCTCGCCAACGAAATTTTCCATTACATTTACTATAGCCATAATTGACCTCCCTGTATAATTTAAGTTAATTATATTTTAAACTAATTCAGGTTATTTGTCAATAGTTTACTGCTTTATTGAGCAGATATTTTTTCATATTATGTGTATTTTCGTGCAAAAACGGCAAAAATATTGCTGTATCAAATACAAGGAGATGCATATATGAATATATCAAATCAGGAGTATGGCGAGCTTACCAAAAAGCGTTCACCAAACTCGAAATTGTATAAGACTCTGCCAAAGGCGTTCCTTATCGGCGGAGCTATCTGCACACTGGGAGAGGGACTGCTGAATCTTTACGGCTATCTCGGTCTGGATGAGAAGCAGGCAGGCGCTATTACATCTATGACGCTGATATTTCTCAGCGCCTTGCTTACGGGTCTGGAGATATATGACCGCATAGCACAGCACGGCGGTGCAGGAACTCTGGTGCCGATAACAGGCTTTGCGAATGCAGTGGTCTCCCCCGCTATCGACTTCAAGAGCGAGGGCTTTGTGCTGGGTCTCGGCGCAAAAATGTTCGTAATAGCAGGCCCCGTTATCGTGTACGGAATCACCGCTTCGGTGGTCTATGGTCTTATCTACTACATCATAGGTGTATTTACTGGAGGTTGATATGAGCTGTAACACAGGAAAGACATTCAGATATGATAAAGCTTCAATATCTGCATACGCAGCAGTTGTGGGCAAGGCAGAAAACGAAGGTCCCTACGGCGGCGAGTTCGACGAGGTCATCTCAGATAACAAGGGCGGCACCGACACATGGGAGCAGGCCGAGGGACTCTTTCAGAACAAGGCAGTGGGTCATGTGCTTAGGAAATCAGGTAATAAACCTGAGGATATTGATCTGCTGTTTGCAGGAGATCTTCTGAATCAGTGCGTGGGTTCATCTTATGGCTTGAAGGATTACTATATCCCGTTTCTGGGGATTTACGGTGCCTGCTCCACCTTTGCGGAGGGTATGCTTTTGGCCGGAGCGATGGTCAATGCAGGATATGCTGATAAAGCTATTGCTGTGACCTCTTCACACTTCAGTTCGGCGGAGAGACAGTTCCGTTTTCCGCTGAATTACGGTGGCGTTCGTCCGCCCACAGCACAATGGACAGCCACCGCCTCGGGAGCTGTTCTGGTGGAAAACAACGGTAAGCCACCGTTCATCCGTGCCGCCACCGCAGGCAAGATAGAGGACATGGGCATAAGCGATGTCAACAACATGGGCGCAGCTATGGCCGGCGCAGCCTACGACACCATTTCACGTCATTTCAGGCATCTCGGCAGCAGCCCTCAGGATTACGATCTCATCATTACGGGTGACCTCGGACTTGTTGGCAGTGAGCTTTTATGCGACCTGTTCAAACGTGATGATATCGACATAAAAGCTCGCCACAAGGACTGCGGACTGATGCTGTTCGACCGTGCAACACAGGATGTGCATGCAGGCGGCTCAGGCTGCGGATGCAGTGCTTCAATGATGTGCGGACACTTCCTCAAGCGTATAGAGAGCGGCGAGCTGAAAAGAGTGCTGTTCTGTGCTACAGGTGCGCTGATGTCCACCACCATGATACAGCAGGGCGGCAATATTCCCGGCGTGGCGCACGCAGTCGAACTCACCTCATATTAAGGAGTAATAGTATTATGGATATATTTCTTGAATACGTGAAAGCCTTCATAGTAGGCGGGCTATTCTGCGTTATAGGACAGCTTCTCATTGATCTCACAAAGCTTACTCCTGCAAGGATACTGGTATCATACGTTATTGCAGGCGTGATACTGGGAGGAATCGGCGTATATCAGCCGCTGATAGATTTCGCAGGCGGAGGCGCAACAGTACCGCTGACAGGCTTCGGCGCACTTCTTGCAAAGGGCGTTAAGGAAGCAGTGGATAAGGACGGCATACTAGGCGCCTTTACAGGCGGCTTCACCTCTGCCGCCGCAGGAATAACCGCAGCAATATTCTTCGGACTTCTGGCAGCGCTATGTTTTAAAAGCGGAAGCAAGATCAATGAAAAATAGCAATGGGCGGAGATGTTCTCCGCCCCTTTACTTTCGACAAAATTCTGCAAATCACCTTGACAATATGACATAAAAATGCTATAATCTTCTCATACGCATATTTACTTTGCGCAACTTATTTTTGGAGGGTATATTGACATGAGTTTCTGGCGTCATTTCAGCAAGGTGCTTTTCTTTATCAGCCTTGGCCTTTGTGGCATCGGTGTTATTATCGCATCCATTATCGGCTTCATCACTAATGGGCTGCTCGGCTTAGCCATCCTTTTCGGAGGCGGATTTGCCGTGCTGGTATTCCACACATTCTTCGGTATGTTCATTGAGATGACATACAACATTGCAGATATCAGAGGTATGACCGTTCACGGCACACTCAACGTATCTTATGATGCAAAGCCTCAGGATATCAAGAGCACCTACAACAAGCTTGCTGCTATCGCAGATGACAGCGACGATGATGAGTTCTGGACCTGCAAGTCCTGCGGCACTCAGAACGACAAGCTGGCATCCACATGTAAGGGCTGCGGCAAGTACAAGTAATTACATATCCAATACGCATAAAGCGGCAATTATCATATTGCCGCTTTAATTTTTGCATCAAAAAACCTCCGCACCCAATCGGATGCGGAGGAATTTTTATGCGATTTCAGCTAAATTACTTAGCCAGACGAGCCTCGAGCTTATCAAGCTCTTCCCAAAGCTCTGCGGGGATCTTGCCGCCCTTAGCAGCGATATCGTCGTTGTAGTAACGGCGCATCTCAGCGATCTCCTTTGTCCAGAGATCCTTATCAACTGCAAGCAGCTTATCCTCGATCTCGGGAGTGATCTCATCCTCAATACCCGTGAAGTTGATGTCACCCTTCTTGGGGAGGTAACCGATAGCAGTCTCATCAGCGTCAACCTTGCCCTCACATCTCTTGATGATCCAGTCAAGTACACGCATGTTGTCTCCGAAACCGGGCCAGATGAAGTTGCCATTCTCATCCTGCTTGAACCAGTTAACGTTAAAGATCTTGGGAGCCTTGTCGCCGAGCTTCTTACCCATCTCGATCCAGTGTGCCCAGTAATCACCTACATTGTAGCCGATGAAGGGCTTCATAGCCATGGGATCGTGACGGAGAACGCCAACAGCACCTGTAGCAGCAGCTGTTGTCTCAGAAGAAACAGCAGAACCCATATATGTGCCGTGGTTCCAGTCAAAGGACTGATATACCAGAGGAGTTGTAGATGCACGTCTGCCGCCGAAGATGATAGCGGATACAGGCACGCCCTTGGGGTTGTTGAACTCAGGGCTGATGCAGGGGCAGTTCTCAGCGGGAGCTGTGAATCTGGAGTTGGGATGAGCCAGCTTCTGGGGCTTGCCATCCTCTGCGATAACGGATGTGAACTCAACGCCGTTAACCTTAGCACCCTTCCACTCTGTAGCGTTAACAGGAGGATTCTTATCGAGACCTTCCCACCAAACTGTCATATCATCATTGTTGATAGCAACGTTTGTGAAGATGGTGTTCTTCTTTGTGCATTCGAGAGCGTTGAAGTTGGACTTCTCATTTGTACCGGGAGCAACGCCGAAGAAGCCGTTCTCGGGGTTGATAGCATAGAGTCTGCCATCATCGCCGGGCTTCATCCAAGCGATATCATCACCTACTGTGAATACCTCATAGCCCTGCTCCTTGTAAACTGCGGGAGGAATGAGCATTGCGAGGTTTGTCTTACCGCAAGCGGAGGGGAATGCTGCTGTGATGTACTTAACATCGCCATCAGGCTTCTTAACGCCGAGGATAAGCATATGCTCAGCCATCCAGCCTTCCTTCCAGCCCTGATAGGAAGCAATACGCAGAGCGAAGCACTTCTTGCCGAGCAGAACGTTACCGCCGTAAGCGGAGTTGATGGACCAGATCGCATTGTCCTCGGGGAACTGAACGATGTATCTCTTCTCGGGATCAACATCAGCCTTGGAGTGCAGGCAGCGAACGAAGTCGTTGGATGTGTCGCCGAGGTTCTCAAATGCCTGAGTACCCATTCTTGTCATGATGTTCATGTTAAGAACAACGTAGATGGAGTCGGTGATCTCAACGCCAACCTTAGCGATAGGAGAGCCGATAGGACCCATGGAATAAGGGATAACGTACATTGTTCTGCCCTTCATAACGCCATCGTACATAGGGGTCAGCTTAGCGTACATCTCCTGAGGATCCATCCAGTTATTTGTAGGACCTGCATTCTCCTTAGTCTTGGAGCAGATGAAGGTTCTGTCCTCTACACGAGCTACGTCGTTAGGGAGAGTTCTGTGATACAGACAGCCGGGGAGCTTCTCCTCATTGAGGTGGTACATTACATCCTTGCTGTCAGCAGGGAGAGCTGTAACCTCAGCGATCAGCTCATCGAGCTGCTCCTTGGAACCGTCGATCCAAACAACAGACTCAGGCTTTGTGAGGGCGATCATCTCGTCAACCCACTTGATAACGTTAGGGTTCTTTGTTAAAACACCGGGATTTCTTGCCATATTATTTATCTCCTTTGCAAATTATTATTGGATCATGGAACGTCGGATGCGGATGTGTGATTTTTTTGACGAGCCGCAAACAAAACGTTCCCCACATATAACATTATACATTATAATCTGCAATAAGTCAATAATAATTCTTACGCTTTATGACAAATATTTTCTGCTAAAATACCAATTATATGCAGTTAGATATGTAAAATGTGCATAACACAAAAGCACCTGACACTTACATCGGGTGCTTTATAATATCAACCTATATCTCCGACAAAGAAATAGCTGTCATTATGGATAATTCCATCCTCTGCAAGCTGCCATAAAGCTCTGTCATCGATGTCGTTATTACACAGGACTATTCTTTCCTTTATGCCGTGACCAAGAGGGTCAGTCAGTATTCTGCACCGATCGTATCTCCCGATCTCCTCTCCGTTACAGCATACTACCAGCTTATCTGTCGTATTGCCGATAGTATATACCCCACCGTCCTCGGCATTTTTATAGATCACCGCTATACAGTCGTATTCACCAAATCCGTATTCACACAAATGCTCCCAGCCAGCCTCTGGCGCAGGATAACTTTCCCCCCACACAGGGATTCCCTCTGTCCACTCATCATCAAAACCGAGGACCGTCTGTTTTTTTATCTCCCTGATATAACACACGTTTTTGCCGCTGAAACCGCCCGAGGACGACTCCGTATCGGCTGTCAGCCTTACCGCCGTACCCATCTGCTGTTGATAGTCATCGGGAAGATCGATTTCAACATCGTCCAAAAACCATATTCCGTACATATTCACGCCATAAGTAAAGTAATTGTCGCCGCATCTTATGATTGTGATCTCCTCGTCATAACGAGTAGCTTGTATTATACCGTCATCAACATGGGGCGGATCGGAATATATCACATCGGATCGGGCGTCTGTATTTGCTATATCCGCAGCACTTTCAACAACGTAGCCGTTATCGCAGCCACACATAAGTATCATTGCCATAAGCAGTGAAAACAGGTAAACTTTTTTCATTGGCGCTCCTCCGTCAAACATTTTTATCCTTTGACTTACAAATCTCCCTCAACACGCAAGCCTCGCACCTCGGCGCTCTTGCTGAGCATACGCCACGTCCATGCCACACAAGACGGTGGCAGAAATTCAGGCTCTCTGCGGGTGGTATAACCTCTCTGAGCTGCTTTTCCACCTTGCCTGCATCCTTTGTATCAGAAAGTCCCAGCCTGTTTGTAAGTCTTATGACATGAGTATCGCAGACATATGCAGGCTGCCCATAAAGATCGCCGACGATAAGATTCGCTGTCTTTCTGCCCACACCCGGGAGCTTTGTCAGCTCCTCGATGCTGTCAGGAACTCTGCCGCCGTGGATGTCACGCAGCATCCTGCACATAAGCACGATATCCTGCGCCTTGGTCTTGAACAGACCGCAGGTGCGGATAAGCTCCTCCACCTCCGACACGTCAGCGTCGGCAAATGCATCCACTGTAGGAAAACGCTCGAACAGCGCAGGCGTTACCATATTCACACGCTTATCGGTACATTGCGCCGAGAGGCGTGTAGCGATAAGCAGCTCATGCGGCTTAGTATAAATAAGGGCGCATTTTACCTCGGGATACTCTGTTTTAAGCAGCTCTATCATCTGAGCTGCTGCTTTTTTGCGGTCACGGCGCATAAGCTTCTCCTTTCATTTACTTGCAGTACAGAGAATACGGCGCATACTTCGTGCTGCCTTCATATTCTTCTCGATGGAATCCGTTGTTTTCGTTAACAGCGCTTTCTATCAGCTTCTTTGTAAGCTCAGGAACATCATCTCTCAACAAAGCCTCTGCTACATCCAGCCACAGCACCTCGCTGTTCTCATCATTGTCAGATACCGCTTCGCCCGAGATATAATCCGCCCTGAACGCAATATACCAATCGTGCATATTAAAGCGGATGCCGATGATCTCTCTCGGCTCAACTTCTATATGCGTTTCCTCCATATATTCACGCTTCAGCGCATCCTGAGGAGTCTCGCCGATATTCACATATCCGCCGGGGATTATCAACAATCCCTTTCCTCCACCGTAGGTGTGGCGGGCAAGAAGCACCTTGCCGTCTTTTATTACGACGCCTGTAACGCTCTGTCCCCAGTTCGTGTTATCCATATCGTTTACCCTTTCTTTCTGCACGCTTTCTCTGTCTTTGATATCATAACCAACAACAGCACAAAGAAAAACGCCATATACAGCGGCATCAGTTTCAGGCTGATGTGATTTGCGATAATACCAAAAAGCGGCGGCATAAAGGTTGAGCCGACATAGGCGCTCGCCATCTGTATGCCGATAATGCCCTGAGAGTTCTCGGCACCGAAATTTGAGGGTGTGGAGTGGATTATGCAGGGATATACAGGCGCGCAGCCCAGACCTATCACCACAAAACCAATTATGGACAGCAGCTTTATCGGGAACACCAGCAACACTACACCAGCCAGTGCGATTCCAGTACCGAGGCGTATCATCCTGTTATCTCCGATCTTGTCTGAGATAAATCCCGACAAGAAGCGTCCTGCGGTTATTCCGATGAAGAACAGCGAACCCAGAGCCGCCGCCTCATCCTTAGTCGCACCCCTTGTGCCCTCAAGATAACTGCTTGCCCACAGCATTGCCGTTGCTTCTGCGGCGCAATATGCCATGAAGCCTGTCAGCAGGTATGGCACTCCTTTTATTTTCAGGGCGCCCTTTATTCCCAATGGCTTTGTGTTCTCTCTGCTTTCGCCCGCCGAACGATTTACCTTCCACAGTGGCAATGCCAGCACCAGGATCACTGCAATTCCGAACTGGATATACGACACTGTACTGTAGCCGTCCGTCCACACACCGTGTGTCAGTGCATAGCTCATAATATACGGACTGATTATCGTACCAACACCCCAGAAGCAATGCAGCCAGCTCATATGCTTTGAGCTATAGTACAATGCCACATAATTATTAAGCGCAGCGTCGATAGCACCTGCACCGAAGCCATACGGTATTCCCCACAGACACAGCTGCCAGAACTCAGTACAGAACGAAAATCCCAACATCGCAACCGCTGTCAGCAGCACGCTCACTGTGGTGACCATCCTTGTGCCAAATTTGTTTGTAAGTCGCTCGGACATAAGCCCTGAAATGATAGTGCCGCCCGAAATTATCATCGATACTATTCCCATATAGGATATCGGCACATCGAATTCACTGTTTATTGTAGGCCAAGCCGAGCCAAGCAGCGAATCAGGCAGGCCCAGACTTATAAACGCCAGATAAATTACAGCCAAAAGCAATAAATACATTTTCTCTTTCCTTTGTTCCCTCTATATCAATCAATATCTCGTTTTGCTCTGAGATACATACTGTCCTTCTCGGTTATCTCACGGATCACCCTGCAGGGATTTCCTGCAGCGAACACACCTGATGGGATATCCTTTGTGACCACCGAGCCTGCACCGATAACTGCGCCGTCTCCGATAGTAACGCCGCCGCATATCGTGACGTTTGCAGCTATCCACACATCATTGCCTATCCTGATCGGCCTGCCGTATTCATAATCATGCATCGCACCGTTTTCATCGGTGCTGATACGGCGCTCCTCAGCTATCAGCGAATGTATACCCGTTGCAAGTGTGCAGAACGGACCGATAAACACATTATCTCCTATCTCCGCAGGCGCTCCTCCGATATAAGAAAAATACACGTTTGAATAGAAATTCTTCCCGATATGAAGCTCCTTTGCGTTATCGACAAATATCGGCTTTTCCATCGCACGAAAACCATCGAATTCTGCCACTTCAAACAATTCCTTCAGCAGTGTCTCTCTTTTCTCTGCCTCATCATAAGCGGTACGGTTATACGCATCACAGAGGCGATGGCTTCGGGACTGCTCCCTGCCCAGCTCCTCATCGAAGCAATCGTATATCATTCCGTTCCGCATTCTTTCATATTCTGTCATAATTAAATCTCCTGTAGATCATTTTGTCTACGACAATTATAGCAACACCACTGTAAAATGTCAATCGCAATATATAGAAAACCTCCTGCTGCTGCAGGAGGTCAAGCTTATTCTTCTGATTCATTTTCCGAGACAGGCTCAGCTTTAGAAACACGCACCTTTATAATGCACCTGTCCTCGATATGCAGCACCACGAGATGAACGCCCTCATAATCCACACTGGGCGGAACGATCTCATCACCCTCGGGGATATATCCGAGCTTATCGGTGATGAAGCCAGCTATCGTCTCGTACTCATGCTCCTCGGGCAGCTCAACGCCGAACAGTCGTAACACTTCCTCAGGATCAGCCTCGCCGATAACATCATACTGATCCTCGCCGATCTTCACTATCTCGGTCTTTTCGTCGTCGTACTCATCCTGAATATTACCCATTACCGCCTCAATGATATCCTCAAGAGTAACGATGCCTGCAGTGCCGCCGTATTCATCCACGACCACCGCCATACCTGATTTAAGCGAGGTCAGCGACTGGAAAGTATCCGAACAGGGGCAGGCTTCGGGGATAAAGATGACATCTCTAAGAAAATCGTTGATGTTGAACGCAGAGAGATCCTTCTCCCCCACAAGGCACAACAGATCCTTTACAATGATAATGCCGATTATCTTATCAATACTGCCCTCATACACGGGTATTCGGGAAAAGCCCATATCCAGCGCAAGATAGATGATATCATCTATCGAAACATTCTTCTCAACGCCAACTATGTTTGTGCGGTGGGTCATAACATCCTGCGCAGTAAGATCGTTGAACTCAAAGATGTTGTTTATCATCTGCGCCGAGGCTTCCTCGATAACGCTGTCGTCACCCTCTTCGCCCGGAGTCTTTGCCATGGCATCCACCATATCAAGCACTTCATCCTCGGTGAAGTCACGGTAATCATTGCCAAGCGCCCATTTCAGGAATTTGGTCGTTCCGTCATTCAGTGCGATGAGCCAACCCAGCAGAAACCTGCGTATTTTGCGGCGTTTAGGTTTTTCATTTTGTTCGTTCGTATTCGTACTTCGACTGTCTGCGTCCATATTTACTCCTTCATTTTTCAGAGACTGTTCTGTCCGATTATCAGATCCCGAACAGCCTTTCAGCATTCTCTTTTGCGATGGATATCATTTCCTCGGCGGAAACACCCTTTATCTCAGCCATCCTCGCCGCTGTAAACTGCAGCATCGAGCTGTCGCAGCGCTTGCCTCGGTGAGGAACAGGCGCCATATACGGGCAATCCGTTTCCAGCAGCAGCCTGTCCAGCGGAACAGCCTCACATGCCGCCACTGCCTTTTTGGCATTCTTGAAAGTAAGCACGCCCGTGAAGCCGATATACATTCCCAGCTTCACTACCTCAGCGGCGGTCTCCGCACTGCCTGAAAAACAGTGCAGAACACCCTTCGGACGATGCTTCTTCAGCATATTCATAGTATCCTCGCAAGCGTCACGGGAATGGATGATAACAGGCAGCTCAAGCCTTTCAGCCAGCACGAGCTGCTGCTCGAACACATCTGCCTGTACTGCTTTATCCGTGTTATCGTAATGATAATCAAATCCGATCTCGCCCAGAGCGCAGATACGCTTGTCGCTAAGCATTTCTTCCAGCTCCGAGAGCCAGTTTACAGGAAGATCATAGCAGTTTTCGGGATGCACTCCTGCAGCCGCAAACACATGGTTGTATCTGTTTGCGAGAGCTATCTCCTCCCTGCTTGATCTCAGATCATATCCCACGGCAATTACCTTTTCAACGCCGAAGGACGAAAGACTTTCTATGAGAGGATGCAGCTCCTCGCCGAAATCCTCCTCCAAATAATGTGCGTGTGTGTCTATGATTCCCATTGTTATACGCCCCGTGGATCAAAATATTTTTCCTTGATGATGGAGCGGGTCTCGTAGCTTTCAAGGGGAAGATGTCCCCTGCCGCCGAAAAGCTCCTCAGTCTCCCTGAACGCACCGTTGAAAGCACGGTCAAGCAGCGTAGTCTTGTCATCATCTACCGAAACGCACTCAAAAAACAGCATGAGTCTGTCAGCCGTAGGCTCTGCGTTCCAGTATTCGGGCGAATTCTCATCCACCTTATCGTTGCCGTACAGCTGGCGTATCTGATCTAGCAGCTCCTCTGCGTAGAGCTTTGCACCTACACTGGGAACGCTGCCCGAAAGCACCTCGCCCTGCTTCACGAACATAGCACGGATAATGTGCTGAACGCCCTGCACCATAAGCTCAGCCCTGCCACTGCCCTCGTTCTGCTTTACATTGCCGACCTTATCCTCGGCATTCTCACGCTGCAGCAAGTTATTATCACTGTTCTGCTTTTTGGCGGAGCTTTTGGTATAAGCAGGAGTAAAGACCTGACGTGACTTTATATAGCTGTCTGTATGCTCGGAGGCAAGAGTGGATGTCTTGTTCCCCGTGCGCTGCTCGGATGATTTTGTAAGCGTTGTCTGATTGATCGAGGCGATATTCGCCATTCTCGAAATGTCCACTACGATACCTCCTTGTAATTAATGAACCTCAGTCCTTATGCATTCCTTGCAGGACTGTATCTATCAGCCGATAGGGCTGCCGTTGGGGATGTCGCCCTCGAGGAAGATAACTCTCACATCATCGTCGCTTGCCGATGCTGCGAGTATCATTCCGTTGCTGTCCTCTCCGCAAAGAGGCTTGGGAGCAAGGTTTGCCACGAAGATGATCTTCTTGCCGATAAGCTCCTCAGGAGTATACCAGTTTGCGATTCCCGATACGATCTGTCTGCCGCCTCTGCCGTCATCTATCTGCAGCTTCAGCAGCTTCTTTGCCTTCTTCATCTTCTCCGCAGCTACTATCTCACCGCTGCGCAGCTTGATATCGAAGAACTGATTGATGGTGATGATGTTTGCCTTGTCGAGATCCTCATCCTCACGGATGGTAACAGCAGGCTTCAGCATCTCGTTGAGAGCCTCGATCTCCTTATCCATATCAATTCTTGGGAAGAGGACATCGCCCTTCTTTACTGTAACATCAGCAGCAAGGCCGCCGAAGGTTGCAAGTGTGTCATAAGCAGTACACTTTTCACACGCACCGATCTGCTCCCATACCTTAGGCATTGTTGTAGGCATGAACGGGAACAGCAATCCGGAGCAGATACGAACTGTCTCAAGCAGATTGTAGAGAACTGTAGCAAGTCTTGTCTTATTTGCCTCATCCTTTGCGAGGATCCAGGGAGCGGTCTCGTCGATGTACTTGTTCGCACGGGATACAACCTTGAATATCTCCTCAAGCGCCTTGGAAAGCTGAGCCTCATCCACCAGCGGAGCAATCTTGTCACGCAGAGCGGATGCCATGCCCTGAAGCTCCTCGTCGAGAGCGTCAGCCTGTCTGTCAGCAGGGAGAGTGCCGCCGAAGTACTTCTCAACCATCGCAACGGTACGGGAAACAAGGTTTCCGAGGTCGTTTGCAAGGTCTGTGTTGATGCGTCCGATCATGATCTCGTTGGAGAAGTTGCAGTCACTGCCATAAGGCATGTCACGCAGGATCTGGTAACGTACTGCGTCAACGCCGTAGCGCTCGCCGAGGATGAAAGGATCAACAACGTTGCCGAGAGACTTACTCATCTTAGCGCCGTTGAATGTGATCCATCCGTGACCGTAAAGGCGCTTAGGCACAGGAATATCCAGCATCATGAGCAGTGCAGGCCATACGATGGAGTGGAAACGTACGATCTCCTTTGCAGTCATATGCATATTTGCAGGCCAGTACTTCTCGAAATCGTCGTAAGTGTTGTTCTCGTAACCGAGCGCACTGATATAGTTGATAAGCGCATCCAGCCATACATATACTGTATGCTTATCATCAAACGGGATCGGCACGCCCCACTTAACAGTAGTTCTGGAGATACAGAGATCCTCCAGACCGTCCTTTACAAAGTTGTTTACCATCTCGTTGACACGGTTTTCGGGACGGAGAAAATCAGTATTTTTCAGCAGGTCGATGATCTGCTCAGTGTATGCAGAAAGCTTGAGGAAGTATGCCTCCTCCTCGCTGTCGATGACATCTCTGCCACAATCGGGACACTTGCCGTCAACAAGCTGAGTCTCTGTCCAGAAGCTCTCACAGGGAACACAGTATTTGCCGGAATAGCTGCCCTTATAGATAAGGCCCTTGTCATGCAGCTTTGTAACGATATTCTGTACGGTCTCGATATGATAAGGATCTGTTGTTCTTACATAGCGATCGTAGCTTACACCCATGAAGCTCCACAGGCGCTTGAAGTTCTCCACGATCTCATCAACATACTGCTGAGGAGTCTTGCCTGCCTTTTCAGCATTCTGCTGGATCTTTGCGCCATGCTCATCCGTACCTGTCAGGAACATTACATCATAGCCCTGCATTCTCTTGAAGCGTGCGATCGCATCGCATGCTACAGTGGTGTAGCAGTGACCGATATGGGGATTTCCCGAAGGGTAGTATATCGGGGTGGTTATATAGAACTTTTCCTTCTCGCAATTACACATAGTATAATCTACCTCTTTTTCTACAAAATTTAATATATTTTCGGAAAAATAACCCTCTCCGAAACATATCTATTCCATTTTATTATATAACTTTTCCTGCCTTTTTTCAAGTATGGCGAAAAAAAACAAGAAACTTTTACATATTACATAAAAAAGACTTGATTTTTTTTGATTTTTTTAGTACAATATAGATTAGAGTATATTACTCTGAGCGTTAGCTATGTCATTTTTCGGGGAAACGAATGTGAAAAATGCACAAAGCGATACATACCAACATCAGACGACAGGTCAGTATGCCCCTGTTCTTCCTGCCGATCCAGAGGGATCAGGTCAATGGCTCGGGTAGAAAGGGAATGCTTTCCCGACATTTTACAGAAAGAGGTAAAAACAATGTCAAACAGACTGTTCCAGGGTATCGTTCATCAGATGAAGGATGCGGTAAACCGCGTCATCGGTGTTATTGACGAAAACGGCACCATCATCGCCTGCAGTGATCTCACAAGAGTGGGCGGCGGAAACGACTTCTTCTCCATCGAGCTTGGCGATTCTCACGAGGTATTCATCCGTGACGGCTATACCTACAAGCCCTTCGGCGTTCACGTTAAGCCTGATTACGCAGTATTCGTAGAGGGCACCGACGAGCCTGCTGCAAAGTATGCAAGCGTTATCGCTATCTCTCTTTCCGGCATCAAGCAGTACTACGATGAGAAGTATGACAGAAACAACTTCGTAAAGAACATCATCCTCGACAACGTGCTTCCCGGCGATATCAGCCTGAAGGCCCGTGAGCTGCACTTCAACGCTGACATCAGCAGAGTTGTGTTCCTCATCAACGTTATCTCCTCCAACGATGTTTCTGCTTATGATGTTATCCAGAACCTGTTCCCCGACAAGAACAAGGACTTCGTGTTCAACATCACAGAAAATGACATCGTTCTTGTAAAGGAAGTTAAGAACAACATTGATGTGCGTGACCTTGAAAAGCTGGCACGTTCCATCTCCGATACACTGTCCAGCGAGTTCTTCACAAAGGTGAATGTCGGAATCGGTACACCTGTTATAGGCGTAAAGGATCTGGCACGCTCCTTCAAGGAAGCTCAGACAGCGCTTGAAGTAGGTAAGGTGTTCGATACCGACAAGAATATCGTAAGCTACGATAACCTCGGTATCGCTAGACTGATCTATCACCTGCCCACCACCCTCTGTGAGACATTCCTGAAGGAAGTTTTCAAGAAGAACTCCATCGAGTCTCTTGATCATGAGACACTCTTCACTATCCAGAAGTTCTTCGAGAACAGCCTGAACGTTTCCGAGACATCCAGAAAGCTGTTCGTACACAGAAACACACTGGTTTACCGTCTCGACAAGA
The DNA here is from genome assembly GCA_045532595.1 of Oscillospiraceae bacterium. GTDB lineage: Bacteria > Bacillota > Clostridia > Oscillospirales > Ruminococcaceae > CAG-115. Next base: position 91,261 of record JAZSGG010000148.1, read on the forward strand.
TCAAGAAGCTGACAGGCCTCGATCTGCGTGAGTTCGATCATGCTATCATCTTCAAGATCGCACTGATGGTAAAGAAGTATCTCGCAGCTAATCCCACAAAGTTCTAATCACCCGCAGGGCGTCCTGCATCAGGAAAAAAGACATTGGCTGCCCCGAATCTCACTGTCATTCGGGACAGCCTTTGAATGTATTTAAGACACACAAAAAACAGAAACAACAGCACGGGGAATTTTAATTAGGAGTATAAAACATGGTAGAGCTCAAGAACGTCAATGTGCATTATTCCAGTGGCGTTGACGCACTTCAGGATATAAACCTGAGAATCAATGACGGCGAGTTCGTTTTTATCGTGGGCGAAAGCGGCGCAGGCAAATCCACCCTGATGAAGCTGCTTCTTCGTGAGATCGAGCCCTCCTCGGGAAGAGTGTTCGTAAACGGTCATAATCTCGCCAGAACCAAAGGCAATAAGATAGCAAAATTCCGCCGCTCCATCGGAGTGGTGTTTCAGGACTTCCGTCTTATACAGGAGCTGAACGTGTATGAAAATGTAGCATTCGTGCTGCGCATTGCGGATCAGCCCATGAAATTCATCAAGCAGCGTGTTCCGTATGTGCTGAACCTGGTGGATCTCAATCACAAGGCAAAGAGCCGTCCCAAAGAGCTTTCGGGCGGTGAGCAGCAGCGTGTTGCTATAGCAAGAGCGCTTGCAAATGACCCTGCTCTCATCATCGCTGACGAGCCTACAGGAAATATCGACCCAAAGCTGTCCTACGAGATAGTGGAGCTTCTCAAGGAGATCAACCGCTGCGGCACTACTGTGGTCATGGTTACTCATGAACACGACTTAGTAAAGCATTTCGGCGGCAGAATAATCAATCTTGACGGCGGCACTATAACATTTGATGAAAACATCGGAGGTCAGAATGAGGACGAGTAATGTCACATACCTTGTAAAAAAAGGCATATCCTCGGTATGGAAAAACTGGGTCATGTCATTCGCAAGCTTCAGCATACTGGCGGTGAGCCTTCTTCTTGTAAGCTGCGCAGTACTGCTTATGGTCAACGTCAACATCGTAATGAGCAATATCGAGAACACAAACGAGATAGCTATCTATCTCGAAGAAGGAGTTTCAGACAGTCAGATCGCTCATATCCGTGATGTCCTTCAGAATAATTCCGATATAACAGAAGTCGAACACATCACCAAAGAACAGGCGCTGGAGGATTTCAGAGAGGATATGGCTGAGCAGGCAGAGCTTCTCGACTATCTCGATGAAAACCCGATGCCCGAGACCTTCATGGTGCGTGTGAATGATCTCACAAAGATCCGCCATATCGTAAATCTTATAACCGAGATCGAAGGCGTAGAAAAGGTAAAGGCGCCCTATGATTTCGCAGGTGTTCTGGTGAACATCAGAAACACCTTCTCTATCATCGCAACAACAGTGCTGACTGTACTTGTAGTTGTAAGCGTATTCATCGTATCAAACGCTATACGCTCCAGTGTTTATTCCCGCAGAAACGAGATCTCCATCATGCGATATGTGGGAGCCACCAACGGATTCATAAAGATCCCGTTCTTTGTTGAAGGAATGTTCATCGGCATCGTTGCAGGCGCAGTATCCTGGGGAGTTACCTGGGCGATCTACAATGCGGTGTACTCCCTGTTTGGTGAGGATATGACACTCTGGCAGATGTTCGGCGTGTTCAATCTCATCCCCTTCGAGGATATCAGATGGATCGTGCTTGCATTAAATTGCGCTGCAGGTGCGCTGTTAGGTGCAATGGGTACGGTGATAAGCACCGGTAAGCACCTGAATGTTTAACGATCGCAAACGAAAGGAATTTCAGCTTGAATAAAAAGATATCTCTCGGCGTTGCCATAAGTCTGGTTGCGATCGGCTGCGCCATAACCTTCGTGCTGACATGGGCTGTATCTCTTAATGTGTATAACTCAAAGATAGGCACGGCAGAAAAATACGAGGGCATGTATGCGAAGCTTCGTGAGATAGACGCAGCAGTGCGCAATAACTACATCGGTACCCTCAATGAAGAAAATATAGAAAACAGCATCATAAACGGCTATGTAAGCGGACTCAATGACCGCTACGCAAGCTATATGTCCAGCTCCTCATATTATGAGATCCAGCAGGCGAACGATGGTGTTATCCTCGGCGCAGGCTTTGAGGTCGAGAACGACGGCAGCGGATATCTGAAGGTCACAAACGTGTATAAGGGTAGCTCAGCCGAGCTGAACGGCGTCATTGCCGGCGACGTTATCACCGAGATCGACGGCAAGAGCCTGCTTTCGATGGGCGCCGACGCTGCCGAAGAACGTCTTTCCGGCGAAGTCGGAACCCGTGTTGCGCTGAAGCTGCTTCGTGACGGCGAGGAGGTCTCTGTAAATCTCATCCGCCAGCAGCTGGAAATAGAATCCGTTACAGGCAAGTTTCTTGACAACAACGTTGCGTATGTTCGCATTTCTACCTTCAATGCCAAAACAGCAGAACAGTTCGCTAATGTGCTCAACATCATGAACACCACAGGCGCCGAATCACTTATCATTGATGTCCGCCAGAACAGCGGCGGTCTTGTGAGCGCACTGAAGCCGATACTCAACCGTTTCATTCCTGCCGCTACAGTTGCCACTGCGGAATACGCAGACGGCAGCCGCAAGGCCATTGTGGAAACAGATTCGGATACTATCTTCGATCTCCCGATGGTCATTCTTGTAGATGGACGCACCGCATCAGCAGCAGAGCTTTTCGCAGGAGCGCTTCGTGATGAATGCGGCGCAATGATCGTAGGAACTCAGACCTATGGAAAGGCAGTAATGCAGAACACCTACGAATTTTCTGACGGCAGCGCTCTCACCATCTCAACCGCAAAGGTTTATCTAACGAAATCCGGCACATGGGATGAAACAGGTCTGAAGCCTGATTATCTCGTTGAACTCAACATTGATGCAGCTATCGAGGATCTCACTCCCGAAAGCGATGCGCAGCTGCAAAAAGCAATAGAGATCATCACCGCTGCATCCGCAGCATGATAAAGCATTTCCACGGTAGACACCGTAAATAAATAAATGGAGGACAACCTAACATGAACAAGCCTATTACAGTACTGACCAAGGACGGCGTAGCAAAGCTTGAAGCGGAGCTTGAAAACCTCAAGACCGTAAAGCGCCGTGAGGTAGCAGAAAAGATCAAGGTCGCACTTTCCTTCGGTGACCTTTCCGAGAACAGTGAATACGATGAAGCAAAGAACGAGCAGGGCATCGTAGAGTCCCGTATCGCAGAGATCGAGGCAACTCTTGCTCACGCTCAGGTCATCGACGCTGATGATATCACCACTGAGAAGGTTGGTATCGGTAACGTTGTAAAGATACTCGACATCGAGATGGAAGAGGAAATGGAATTCCAGATCGTAGGCACCAGCGAAGCAAATATTGATAAGGGTCAGATGTCTGATGAATCCCCTATCGGCGCAGCACTGCTGGGTCACAAGATCGGCGAGACAGTTGACGTTGAAGCTCCTTCCGGAATGCTTCAGTTCAAGATCCTGGAGATCAGCAAGAAGGAGGAAGAATAAACATGGCAAACGAAGAACTCGAAATGACCGAGATCTCTGCTGAGGAGCTGGACGAACAGCACCGTGTGAGACTCGAAAAGCTTACCGCCCTGAAGGAAGCAGATAAGGATCCTTATAAGATCACAAAGTACGATGTTACTATCTACAACAAGGAGATCCGTGACCGCTTTGATGAGCTTGAAAACACAGATGTAGCTATCGCAGGCCGTATGATGACACGCCGCATCATGGGTAAGGCAAGCTTCATGGATATCCGTGACGGCTCTGACAGAATGCAGGTTTATGTGCGCAAGGATGATGTGGGCGAGGATGCCTACGCTGAGTTCAAGAAGTGGGATCTCGGCGATATCATCGGCATCAAGGGCAAGGTATTCCGCACAAAGATGGGCGAGATATCCGTTCACGCAGAGGAGATCACTCTGCTCTCCAAGTCCCTGCTGCCCCTGCCCGAAAAGTGGCACGGTCTGAAGGATAAGGAGGAGCGTTACAGAAAGCGCTACCTCGACCTCATCGCAAACCCCGAGGTAAAGGACACCTTCGTTAAGCGTTCTCTCATCCTGCGTGAGATCAGAAACTTCCTTGATTCTCACGGATATATCGAGGTAGACACTCCTGTTCTCCACACACTGGAAATTGGTGCTGCCGCACGTCCGTTCAAGACGCACCACAACGCTCTGGATATTGATATGTACATGCGCATAGAGACCGAGCTTTACTTAAAGAGACTTATCGTAGGCGGCTTCGACAAGGTTTATGAGGTAGGTCGTATCTTCCGTAACGAGGGTATGGACGCTACTCACAACCCCGAGTTCACCTCCATCGAGATGTATCAGGCATACATCGACTACTTCGGCATGATGGATCTGATCGAGGACCTGTACAGAACAGTTACCCTCAAGGTATGCGGCACAGATACAGTTCCCTACATGGGTCATGAGATCGCAGTAGGCAAGCCCTGGGAGCGCCTTACAATGATTGAGGCTGTCAAGAAGTACGCAGGTGTTGATTACTTCGACTGGGCAGACGATGCTGCTGCTAGAGCATGTGCAAAGGAACACCACATCGAGGATGAACTGGACGACAACTCCACAAAGGGTCATGTTCTGATCGCATTCTTTGAGGCGTTCGTTGAGGACAAGCTCATTCAGCCTACTATTATTTATGATTATCCCGTAGAGAACTCTCCTCTCGCTAAGAGAAAGCCTGAGTTCCCCGCATTCACCGAGCGTTTCGAGTACTTCATCAACGGTACTGAGTTCGGTAATGCATTCTCCGAGCTGAACGATCCTATCGACCAGCGTGAGCGCTTTGTAAAGCAGGTTGCTGCTAAGCGCGCACAGGGCGGTAACGATGCTCAGGTGGACGAGGACTTCATCACTGCTCTGGAATACGGTCTGCCCCCGACAGGCGGTCTGGGCTTCGGCTTCGACAGACTTGTTATGCTGCTGACAGATTCCGCAAGCATCCGTGATGTTCTGCTGTTCCCCACAATGAAGCCTATCAGTTAATAGACTGCACCGCCGATGTAACGGCTTAGTCAGAATAATCAAAGCCGTCGCAAATTGCGGCGGCTTGATAATTACAGATTAAAATTTTACGGTGCTATTATCGCACCACTGCCCCATGGAGGTCTTATATGGCAAATAACAAAGAGAGCGAGCAGGAACGCCTGCTTCGGGAAAAAAGAGAGCTTCTGAAACTGAAGCAGGGCATTGTCGAGGACAGCGATATCATAGAAGTGGACAAGCCTCAGGAGATCCCCGAGCTTCACGGCTGGAAAAAGGTCGAAAACTTCTTCTACCATAACAAATGGTATGTTATCGTCGGAGTTATAGCTGCGCTGGTCATCGGATATATGGCCTATGATACCATTACACAGGAAAAGGAAGACTTATATATCATAGCTGTGTCCACCACTAACGCCAGCGGCATCTATGTCAAGCAGTTCGATATAGAGGAAGCCATCGAGCGCTACTGTCCTGATTTCGACGGCAACGGTTACGTTCATGTGGGAGTGAATTTCATCAACCTCTCAACTGAAAACGGCGCAAACCAGTTTACCGATTCCGATAGTTTCAAATTCTCAGCGGAAGTTATTACGGGCGACAGCCAGCTGTTCCTTGCCGACGAGGGTATTGTTGCGAGGATCGCTGAAATGGCAAATGACGATGAGATACAGTTCTTTATGGACTTCTCCGAAAAATATCCCGATGCAGTTCTGTACGAGAACGTAGGTCTGCAGCTGAACACCACCGATTTTAATGAGTTCGCCCGTTGGGAAAGCTGCCCCGATATGGTGGGAATTTACGTCCGTGGCGAATATAAGGACATGACAGGCAACGACGATGACGCAAAGCTTCAGCGTGAGCGTGCATTAGAGGTGTTCCACAACATCGCTACAGGCAACGTGGTAAATCCCCCTGCCGAGGACTAATCCCCCGATTCTGTAATCAGTTCCGCTATTGGCGTTGTAATTGTCGGCGACAGCACTGCAAGCGAGCCGTCAGCCTCCACTCCTGTGCGAATTGTAATATCGCATGCGGTGTTGTCAGTATATACTGAGCGCTTTCTCACAGGTATTTTTTCAGATTGTCGCAGAACTGCTGTTCCCTTTTGAGCAACGCAGCTGCATCGGTGCGGATGCGTTCCTCTGCCTTTGATGAGCTGTTCAGGGCATGGGTCATATCAATGATACCCATAGTAGTTCCTCTTACCATAAGCTCTGCCATGCTCTGCGCACTCGGATCCTGCATTGCCTTCATGCCAATACCCATTTTGGTCATGAGTCTGGCATAAGCAGGATACGACTTAGGCACGCTGCCACGACGGACAAGCTCCGCTCTCGCCTGAGAAGCAACACTGCGATAGCGTTCACGCTCTGCGGAGATCTCTCCCCGCAGCTTGGAATTCACACAATATTTCAGAACATCTCCGCTGGCTTCGTATGCCATATCAGCGTTTTTGTATACGCTCTTCAGGATCTCTGAGCTTTGGCGGTTTTTAAAATCATTCATATTATCATAACCTCTCTTTCGGGTGTTCTTCTACACTAGTATTGCCCGATAACAAAGGATTATTTGCTTTTTTTACAAGGAGTACAGATGAAAAGAAAACCATTTTATTTCCTGCTGCTGAAAGGTATTGGATTTATCATACTCGGCAACATCATGTGCCTGATAATGACAATGGCGCTCTCCATGTTCGGCATGAACCTGTTCACAAATATTCTATCAATTGCTTGCTGCAGCGCAGTATTCTATATGCTGATGTTCACTGTTGCATGGCAGGATGGATGCGCAGAAAGAAGTCTTGTAAAGCACGGCAGAGTTGAATCTCCGCTGAAACACCGCTGGATTTTCATCGGTTTACTGATGTATCTTGCCGCAGCAGCGCCTACCATCGTTCTGCTGCTTAACAAGCTGTTCTTCCCCGAAGAGGATACACTGATGACATATTCATTCATCAGCAGCAGCGCTTATCCGTTCGTGAACACCTTTATTCCCACCGCAGAGGCAAATATCGACGCATGGCACACATCGCTCAGCCGCATCGACAATATGTCTGTGCTGTTCCCTGTGCTGATGCTGGCATATTATGCACTCATACCTGCAGCTACGCAGCTGGGTTACTACATGGGATATAACGATAAACTCAACACCGATAAGATAATGTATAAATAACGCTTCTCCCGCCATTACAGGCGGGATACTTTTTTATCACTCATAAGCGAAACGTATCTAAACTAATCGAACATAGGCGATTTAATTTTAAAGGGTTGAAAAAACTTGGTCAATTCTACCAAACCTATTGATAAAAAAATAGCAATAAACATGAAAAATCAACAAAACTATTGAAATAAAACGGATGATATGGTACAATAATTATGAGAAATTATACTTTCTTGCAGCTGAAGCAACGGTTGATTTATGCAAGAGAGGTGTATTTTTACTTTTTTCTAGGAGGTATGTAAATGGCGATCATTGTGCCTGAAGAGTACAGTGTGCCGCTCCATCTTTTCCATCAGGGCGAGAACTCCCATGCATACGAGTTCTTCGGCGCCCATAAAATGAAAAAAGACGGAAAAGACGGTGCAGTGTTCAGAGTATGGGCTCCCCATGCAAGATCTGTCAGCATAGTCGGCGATTTCAATCACTGGGACAGAAACCGCAACTATATGGCAAAGATCAGCGACGGCGGTATCTGGGAGCTTTTCATCGAAGGTATAAAGCAGTACGACAACTACAAGTTCAGCATTGAAAGTCCTGACGGACTTATCAAGCTGAAGGCGGATCCTTATGGATATCACATGGAGCTTCGTCCCAATACGGCAAGTAAGTTCTATGATCTGGACGGCTTCAAGTGGTCAGACGGCAAGTACATGGAGGCGCTCGCAAAGAAGAACATCTATGACAGCGCCGCAAATATCTATGAAGTAAATATCGGCTCATGGAAGAAGGATGGCGAGTGTTATTACGACTACAAGCGCCTTGCCGATGAGCTTATCCCCTATGTACAGGAGATGGGCTATACCCATGTGGAGCTTATGCCCATAGCAGAGTTCCCGTATGACGGCTCCTGGGGCTATCAGCAGATAGGATACTTTGCGCCCACATCCCGTTTCGGCACACCCCACGACTTCATGAGCTTCGTGGACAAGTGCCACAAGGCAGGCATCGGCGTTATCGTGGACTGGGTTCCCGCCCACTTCCCTAAGGATGCTGCGGGTCTGTATGAGTTCGACGGCACCAGCTGCTACGAATATGACGATCCTCTGAAGCGTGAGCATAAGAACTGGGGAACACATATCTTCGACTGGGGCAAGCCTGAGATCCAGTCATTCCTTGTATCCAACGCAAATTACTGGATAGAGAAATATCATATCGACGGCCTCAGAGTGGACGCTGTTGCATCCATGCTGTATCTCGATTATGACAGACAGGGCGGCGAGTGGCGTCCCAACGCATACGGCGGCCACGAGAATCTCGAAGCAGTTGCTTTCCTGCAAAAGCTGAATGCAGCACTCTTCAGAGAGCATCCCTACATAATGATGATCGCAGAGGAATCCACTGCATGGCCTATGGTAACAAAGCCTGCGGATATCGGCGGTCTCGGCTTCAACTTCAAGTGGAACATGGGCTGGATGAATGATATGCTCCGTTATATGTCCATGGATCCTCTTTCCAGACCCTATAATCACAATCTGGTGACCTTCTCGTTCTATTATGCATTTTCCGAGAACTTTATCCTGCCTATCTCCCATGATGAGGTAGTATACGGAAAGTGTTCGATGCTTGATAAGATGGGCGGCCCCAGAGAATACCGCTTCAACTCCATGCGTACATTCCTCGGCTATATGACAGCTCATCCCGGTAAGAAGCTGATGTTCATGGGTCAGGAATTCGCTCAGTATAAGGAGTGGAACTTCCAGACAGGTCTTGACTGGGAGGTTCTGGAGTTCGAGCCTCACTACAAGCTGCACCAGTATGTAAAGGATCTGAACAAGCTGTATAAGAATGTTCCCGCACTGTGGGAATGCGACACCAGCTGGGAGGGCTTCCACTGGATATCCAGCGAGGATAATGCGAACAGCGTTATCGCCTTCAGACGTATCGCAAAGAACAAGGATGAGATAATCTGCGTATGCAATTTCCAGCCTGTTCGTCATGAAGTATACGACATCGGTGTTCCTTATTACGCTGATTATAAGGAGATCTTCAACTCTGATGATGAGAAGTATGGCGGCTCGGGTATCACAAACGGTACTCTCACTGCCAAGGAAGAGCCTCTCCACGATGAAGCATTCCGCATCACTCTCGATCTGCCGCCCATGTCGGTGATGTATTTCGAGGTGAAGAACAAGCGCAAGACTCCCGCTGAAGCTGCAGCTGAAAAGGCTGAGGCAGAAGCCAAGGCTGCAGAGGAAAAGGCGGCTAAGGAAGCTGCAAAGAAGGCAAAAGCAAGCAAGTAAAATATCGGGGATATCCCCTTGAAACAAGCTAATATCACGACAGCAATGTCGGGACAGGAGGAAATATATGAATCACATCAAAAAAGAGTGCGTAGCCATGCTGCTTGCCGGCGGTCAGGGCAGCCGACTCTATGCACTGACTCAGGACATGGCAAAGCCTGCTGTACCTTACGGCGGCAAATACAGGATCATCGACTTCCCGCTTTCCAACTGCGTAAACTCCGGTATCGACACCGTAGGCGTACTTACTCAGTATCAGCCTCTGGTGCTTAACGAGTACATAGGCAACGGTCAGCCCTGGGGTCTCGACCGTGCACACGGCGGCGTACATGTACTGCCCCCTTACGAGACAGCATCCGGTAAGGCATGGTACTCCGGTACGGCTAACGCTATCTACCAGAACATCGGTTTCGTAGACAGATACAACCCCGAGTATGTAGTTATCCTTTCCGGTGACCACATCTATAAGATGGACTACTCCAAAATGCTGGATTTCCACAAGGCTCAGAACGCCGATGCTACTATCGCAGTTCTGGAAGTTCCGTGGGAAGAGGCTCCCCGTTTCGGTATCATGAGCGCTAATCCCGACGGCACTATCTACGAGTTCGCAGAGAAGCCCGCAGAGCCTAAGTCTAACCTGGCTTCCATGGGTATCTATGTATTCACATGGTCCAAGCTGAGAAAGCACCTCATCGACAACGAGAACGACGAGGGCGCTACCAAGGACTTTGGTAAGAACATCATCCCCATGATGCTCGCTAACAATGAAAAGATGGTTGCGTACCACTTCGATGGCTACTGGAAGGACGTTGGTACAATCGACTCCCTCTGGGAAGCTAATATGGACGTGCTGGATCCCAACGTTCCTCTGGATCTGCTGGATGACAGCTGGAAGATCTACTCCAGAAACCCTGTTATGCCTCCTCACTACACCGGCACAAACAGCAAGATCGAAAACTCCATGGTTGCAGAGGGCTGCGAGATCTACGGTACAGTTGATTTCTCCGTACTGTTCGCAGGCGTTACCATCGAGGAAGGTGCAGTTGTAACAGACAGTATCATTATGCCCGGCTCCACCATCAAGAAGGGCGCAGTTGTTGAATACGCTATCGTAGGTGAGAACTGCGTTATCGGAGAAGGCGCACATGTGGGCGATCGTCCCGAGCGTATCGAGGATAAGTCTCAGTGGGGCGTTGCGGTAATCGGTCACAACGTAAATGTATCCCCCAACGCTGTTGCCGCACCCAAGGCAATGATCTCTAAGGATATTTGATATTGGAAAGGATGTTTTAGATATGGCAAGTATGGCTAATGTTTTAGGACTTATTTTTGCTAATATGCATGAAGCAAACCTTCCCGAACTGACAAAGGGCAGAGCAATGGCGAGCGTTCCCTTCGGTGCAAGATACCGTATGATCGACTTCCCCCTCTCCAACATGGTCAACTCGGGAATCACACAGGTTGGTATTATCACAAAGCAGAACTACTACTCCCTGATGGATCATCTCGGAATGGGCAGTGAGTGGGATCTGGCAAGAAAGACAGGCGGTCTGCACATCCTGCCTCCCTACAGAAGCGAAGGCAGTGGCATCTACAGAGGTCGTCTTGAGGCTCTGGCAGGCGCAGCTGAGTTCATCCGTGAGTCCGATGCTGAATACGTTGTTCTGGCTGACTCTAACGTGGTTGCAAATATGGATATCAAGCCCATGGTAGATTTCCACGAGAAGAGCGGCGCAGATATAACCTGCGTATACGGCAGAGGTGTTTACACCACCGAAAGAACAATGACGATGACAGTTCTCTCTGTTGACGAGGACAACAAGGTATACGACGTTCTGGCAAGACCCGCTATCAGCGGCGAGATGAACGTTGCTCTGGATGTATATGTAATGAGAAGAAAGTTCCTGGAGGATCTCATCAGAGAATCCGAGTGCCGTGGACTGTACAGCTTTGAGACAGATATCCTGCTGCACAAGCTGCATGATTACAAGATCATGGGCTACAAGTACGATAAGTACTATGAGATCATCGACAGCATGAAGACCTACTACAAGGCTAACGCTGATATGATGAACAGAGATATATGCCATGAGGTATTCGATCTCGAGCGTCCTATCTACACCAAGATCCGTGATGTAGCTCCCGCTAAGTACGGCATCGAGGCTGATGTTAAGGGCTCTCTCATCGCTGACGGCTGCATCATCGAGGGCAAGGTTGAGAACAGCGTGCTGTTCAGAGGCGTTGTTGTTCAGAAGGGTGCTGTTGTTAAGGACTCCATCGTAATGCAGGGTACTGTTATCGAGGAGAAGGCAAACTGCATCAACGTGATCGCAGATAAGGATGTTAAGCTCACAAAGAACCGCACTATCACAGGTTCTGCTGAGTATCCCGTATTCATCTCCAAGGGCGCTAACGTATAAAAAACATATCCCCGAGTTCAGGCTTGGGGATATTTATATAGCTGAAATATGAGGTATAATATGAGCGATATAGTTACAATTAACGAAGAACGGATATCTGCCGAGGACTACATAAACTTTCTGAAAAGAACGGATCTGGGTTCACAATATCCCAAAGAGCGTTTCGAAAGCAGGATAGCAAAACTAGTTGATTCTGTTTCGCTGAGCCTTGTTGCACGAAACGAAAATGGCATGATCGTCGGCGTTTTATTCGGATTGACCGATTATGCTTATTGGCTGTATGTGACCGATCTGGGAGTTGACAGAGCGTATGAAGGACAGGGCATCGGAAGCCGTTTGATGAAAATCGCCCACGAAAAAGCAGGCGGCGAAAAGGATATTGCAGTATATCTCATAGCAAATGAGAATGCTATCCCGTTTTATGAAAAGCTGGGGATGAAGAAAGCAGAAGATGTAATGCAATATAATCATATCGAATGGACAGAGTTTACAGTAAAATAATATACCGGAATATACACAAAAACGGCGGACACAAAGTCCGCCGTTCATGTTTTTATCAGTCGATCTCAACGGAGATCTTCTCATCGGCTCTAACTGCGCCTGCACGCATAACAGTTCTGATCGCCTTAGCAATTCTTCCCTGCTTACCGATTACTCTGCCCATATCGTCGGGAGCAACGTGGAGGTGATATACCACTACGCCCTCTGCATCCGGCTCATCAGCAGTGACCTGTACCGCACTCTTATCCTCAACGAGGGCAGATGCGATAGTTGTCAGAAGTTCTTTCATATATTATCCCTCCTTGGGGTGATCGTACAAACGGGCGAATGCCCGCCATCAAACCTTGCTGTAAGATTACTTCATCAGTCTCTTAACAGTGTCGGTAGGCTGTGCGCCCTTCTTGATCCACTCGTTAGCCTTGTCCATGTCGATCTTAACAAGAGCAGGCTCCTTAGTGGGATCATAGTAGCCGATCTCCTCGATGAAACGACCATCTCTGGGGTAACGGGAGTCAGCAACAACTACACGATAGAAAGGAGCCTTCTTAGCGCCCATTCTTCTCAGTCTGATCTTTACTGCCATTTTAGTTTTCTCCTTTCGTAGATTTTATATTTCACGCAAGAACTGCGATGAAAGATCGTTATAAATAGTTATCTGTCACATCGGAAAGCCGGGACCGCCGAAACCGCCCATTCCGCCACCCATGTTACCCATCTGCTTCATGAGATTCATCGGAATACGCATCTTCTTGCCCTTACCCTTGCCCGTGAGACCCATCTGCTTCATCATCTTCTGCATAGCCTCGAACTGCTTCAGGAGCTGGTTTACTTCCTCGACCTTTGTGCCTGAGCCAGCTGCAATTCTGCGCTTGCGCTTGGCATCAATGATGGAGGGCTTCTCACGCTCCTTGGGAGTCATAGAGGAGATTATTGCCTTTGTTCGAGGCATCTTCTTCTCGTCGATCTGGCTCTCGTCGATCTTGTTTGCACCCGGGATCATCTTCAGGATAGAGGAAATGCTTCCCATCTTCTCGATCTGCTCGAACTGTGCATACAGATCATTGAGATCAAACTTATTCTCCTGCATCTTCTGCATGGTCTTCATGGCTTCCTTCTCGTCGATGGCTGTCTTAGCCTTGTCGATAAGTGTCAGCACGTCGCCCATGCCGAGGATACGGCTTGCCATTCTGTCAGGATAGAACGGCTCGATATCGTCGATCTTCTCGCCGATACCGTTGAACTTTACAGGCTTTCCTGTAATTGCGAGTACGGTAAGCGCCGCACCGCCTCTTGTATCACCATCAAGCTTTGTAAGGATAACACCTGTGATATCCAGTGCGTTATTGAAGCTCTCGGCAACATTTACAGCGTCCTGACCTGTCATGGAATCCACGACCAGCAGGATCTCGTTGGGATTTGTCTCTTTCTTGATATTTTCAAGCTCCGCCATAAGAGTCTCGTCGATATGCAGACGACCTGCGGTATCCAGCAGAACAACATCAAAACCGTTGTCCCTGGCGTGCTTTATACCCTCTTTGGCGATCTTCACAGGATCTATCTGACCCATCTCGAAAACGTGTGCGCCAGCCTTTTCGCCTACGATCTTCAGCTGATCAATAGCAGCGGGACGATAAACGTCGCACGCAACCAGCAGCGGTCTGCGGTTCTGTGCGATAAGATGCTTTGCAAGCTTTGCACAGTGAGTGGTCTTACCAGCACCCTGAAGTCCGCACATCATGATAACGCAAGGGGGCTTGGAGGGGAAATCTATTCTTGCGGTGGTGTTGCCCATCAGTGCAATAAGCTCCTGATGAACGATATCTATCACCTGCTGAGCAGGAGTGAGGCTTTCCATTACCTCAGCGCCTACAGCCTTTTCGCTTACCTTTGCCACAAAGTCCTTAGCAACCTTGTAGTTTACGTCAGCGTCAAGAAGTGCCATGCGCACCTCACGCATTGCTTCCTTGATGTCCTTTTCGTTCAGCTTACCTCTGCCCTTCAGCTTGCTGAATACATTGTTGAGCTTTCCCGAAAGTCCTTCAAAAGCCATAGTCTCACCGCCTTTATCAAAGTTCTCTCTTTATCTCGGAGAGCAGGAGTTTTATCTCATTGATACTATTGCCGCTTTCAAGAAGTGTCTCTACCTTTTCAAGCTTTGCCGAAACGCTGTGAAGCCTTTCCGCAAATCCGAGCTTTTCTTCCAGCTCAGTGAGCTTCTGCTCGCCTTTTTTAATAGCATACACAACGCTCTGACGGGTAACACCGCCCATTTCCTCGGCTATCTCGGAAAGGGAAAGATCCGCGTTGTAGCGCATATCAAGAGCTTCACGCTGAGAGTTTGCCAACAGCTCACCATAGATATCAAGAAGTATCACAATATCAAAGCTGCGCTCCATAAATACCGCCTTTTCTTTTGGTGTCAGGTAAAATCACTTTACAGCAACATTGCTATTATATCAAAGAAATCCCCGTTTGTCAAGCGTTTAAAAGAAATTTCCCGCATTTTCACACAAAAAATACGGGAAATCATCAGGGTTTGTATAATTCGCTCAAAACCAGTATTATCTCTTATGCTTTCTTACTCTGACTCTCACCTTTTTCGGCTTGACGACAATATAATCCTCTGTCGGAACGACCTTTTCCGCAGCCTCATAAGCCTTTTCATAGAAGTACAGCTGGGAGTTCAGCTTCTCCTCGCCCTCCTTGCGGACAACGTGGCTGTACTTGCCGTTATTTCCCTGCTCACGAGCCTTAACATTGTCGCAGAGCATCACCTCAAACATCTCCGCCACTCTGTCAGCAAGGCGCTTATCGGGAACAGGAGCTGCAACCTCAACACGGCGCTCGGTATTTCGGGTCATGAAATCAGCGCTGGAGATATAAACACGCCTGCGCTCCGCCTTGCCGAAAATATAGATGCGGCTATGCTCTAAAAAGCGTCCTACTATAGAGATAACTCGGATGTTTTCCGTATCGCCCTCAACGCCTGCAACAAGGCAGCATATTCCACGCACCACGAGGTCTATCTTCACTCCCGCCCTGCTCGCCTCAGCAAGCTTGCGGATGATATCCTTGTCGGTCAGGGAGTTCATCTTGATACCGATATATCCATCCTTGCCATAGGTTATCTCGTTGTCTATCATCTCAACGATACGGCTCTTCAGACCCTTTGGAGCCACCAGCAGCTTGTTGGTGCTTTCAACCGTATTGCCCACTGCGAGTGCATTGAACACAACGGAAGCATCCGCACCGAAATCCCTGTCTGCTGTCATCATGGTGAGATCGGTGTAGAGCTTCGAGGTACGCTCGTTGTAGTTTCCTGTTCCCACCTGAGTGATGTAGCTGATCTTATCTCCGTCACGAACGGTAATCAGCAGGAGCTTCGAATGCACCTTCAGCTCCTCCAGACCATAAATTACATTCACGCCCGCTTCCTCCAGCTGCTTTGACCAGCCGATGTTATTCTCCTCATCGAAGCGTGCACGCAGCTCCACAAGAGCTAGCACATCCTTACCATTCTCCGCAGCACGGATAAGGGCATTGATTATCTTGCTGTCCCTCGCAACTCTGTACAGGGTGATCTTTATAGATACGACGTTGGGATTGTCTGCCGCTTCATCCAGCAGACGGATGAACTGATTTATGTTCTCATAGGGATAGGAGAGCAATATATCACGCTGCTGTATCTGAGAAATAAGCGGTCTTTTAGGGTCGATATCAGGCGAACGCTGCGGTGTAAGAGGGCTAAAGAACAGCTCGCTCTGCTTTTCGAGCCTGCGCTCAAGAGCAGACAGGAAATCCATATTGAGCGGTGCTTTCTGCCTGAAGATGAAGTTCTCCTTCACTCGCAGAGTCTTTGCGATGACCTCTACTATATCAGAGGACGCCTTGCCCTGAAACTCCACACGCACAGGCTGCAGCTTCTTGCGCTTCTTGACAAGCTCGCTCATTATATCACGAAAATCCACATCGTGATCGTACAGTCCCTCGTCCATAGCGATATCTGCGTTTCTTGTAACACGGAAGATGCAACGGGAGATCATCTCGAAATTCTTGAAAACAAGCCCCGCATAACGGCTGATAAGCTCCTCGCAAAGGATGAAACGACCTGTTCCGGGAATCCATATAAGCCTCGGGGAATTTCCTGATGCAGGAAGGATGCCGAAGGTCTCCTTGCCTGCCGCATCGTCCTTCTTGCGGATGGTAACTCCCACATATATCTCACCGCTTTTGAGGAATGGCACTGGGTGCTTCTTATCCACTACGCCTGTGAACAGCAGCGGCTGTATCTCCTTAGTAAAATAGGCACGCAGAAATGCGTCTTCATCGGGGGAGATATCGTTTGTGATATGCTGTATTCCGTAAGCGGTCATGCCTTCCATAATGTCCGCATAGGCAAGATCCTTTACAGGCAGCAGCTCCTTCACCCTTGCGGCGATCTCAGAAAGCTGCTCCTTTGCGGTCATGTTGGTCTTGTTCTCCCTGTCCTTTGGGTCGAACAGCAGCTTATCATTCAGGCTGCCCACACGGATCATAAAGAACTCATCAAGGTTTGAACAGAATATCTGCACAAAACGCAGACGCTCAAACAGCGGAGTTTCGGTATCCTGTGCCTCCTCCAGTACACGCTCGTTGAATTTAAGCCACGAAAGCTCACGGTTGTCGTAGAATTTCTCGCTCATATTGCACCTCTTTGATCGATTTATTCACTATATCAAGTATATCACTATAGATTGATTTTTTCAAGAGAAAACACCGATGAAAAAATGCAGGATAAAACACCCTGCATTTTCTTTTTCTTACCATTTCCTATCGAAACTCGGCGCTTCAAGCAACGGATTCGACGTTTTCAGCGGCTTTTTCGATCTCTGCCGCACATGGTCGGCGATATTGAACTGTTTCTTTTTCGGCGCATTTCTATACTGCTCGAGATAATGATTTGCAGAGCGCTCCAGCTGTTTTGTGCTGCCAAAGTCATATCGGATGCAGAGCTTTTCCTGAGCTGTATAGAAACGCTCATTAAGCTCGGCGTTATCGAAAAGCAGCTCGCCCTCCTCGTCTATATGATAACCCAGCTGTTCAGACGGAAAAAAATATTCCCGTATATCCCCGACAAATGTGATGGAAAAGGGCGATGTCTTTGCGTCACGCTTTATCTCCTTCAAGCCGTCAAACGGGATATAGTACAGCCTGCGATAGATGGTGCGCTCACCGTAAAGATAATGCTCACCTGAATAGCGGCTGAATATCATGCCCTTGGGCAGGATGTCAAAATAGGTGAATCGGGCGTGGCGACGCTGCTTCTTTTCAGTGATATACGCCCCTGCAAAGCAGGTTATTATACCCGCCGCTACACATCCGATAATGATATATATCATAAGCTGTGCCAGACCCATGTCTCCGCCTGTACGGAGATTGAACACGATGTTTGCGGCGCAGAACACGCATACCGCCGCCAGCGGCATCAACACTGATATCACGACTGTTTTCAGCCGCTTTGGATATATCGAAGTATCCGCATGGAAATACTCCCGCATCTTGCCGCCCCCTTTCGCAACTATCTATTGAAATTATAACAGATACAGCCCCAAAAATCAACCGTCCGCCGCTGCACGAAGATTTTCGCAAAAGGACTTGATTTTTTTTGCGTTATAGAGTATAATAGTAAAGGTATTTATGAATTGTCCTCGATTATGGGGGCAGGCCCTGTGCAACGGAGTGCCGTGAACCATGTCAGGCGGGGAACCGAGCAGCATTAAGCGGATTTCACCGTGTGCCGCAGCAAGCCTGTTCTCATAATCGAGGGCGATTTATTTTAATTTCAGGAGGTGTTGATATGTATCTTGCGCTGTATAGAAAATATCGTCCGTCCACATTCGACGACGTTATATCCCAGCCCCATATCACCACTACGCTGAAAAATCAGATCATGGGCGGAAAGCATGGCCATGCATATCTGTTTACAGGCTCCCGCGGAACGGGTAAGACCACCTGTGCAAAGATACTCTCCATGGCAGTGAACTGCCTTTCTCCCAAAAACGGCAACCCCTGTCTCGAATGCGAGGCTTGCCGTGAGATTGCAGACGGCTCCGCTGTGGATATCGTGGAGATGGACGCAGCCTCCAACAACGGCGTAAACGATGTGCGTATGCTCCGTGACGAGGTGGCATACACGCCCGTAAGCTGCAAATACCGTGTTTATATCATCGACGAGGTACACATGATGAGTACCGCCGCCTTCAATGCGCTGCTGAAAACGCTTGAAGAGCCGCCAGCACATGTCATTTTCATCCTCGCCACAACAGAACTTCACAAAGTCCCTGCAACTATCGTTTCTCGCTGCCAGCGTTTCGAGTTCCGCAGGATAGATATATCAGACAGCGCAGACAGACTGCTGCAGGTGGCAGAAAATGAGGGCATCACCCTTGAGCGTGACGCAGCTGAGCTTATCTCACGCCTGTCCGATGGCGGTATGCGAGATGCGCTCTCCGTGCTTGACCGCTGTATTGCCGCTGAAGGCACAGTCACCTCTGATATCGTAAGAAGCTGCGCAGGCGTTGCGGATAACGATCATCTGTTCCGCTTCGCCGAAATGATAGCAAATAAGGATCTTTCGGGCTGCCTTAACCTGATGCAGGAGCTTTATAACGGCTCAAAGGATCTGGCAAGACTGATAGACGAGCTGAGCGGTCACTACCGTGACCTTATGCTGTATAAGACCGTTCCCGAGGACAAAAACCTCATTTCCGCTCTTCCCGATGAATACCCCGAACTGGAAAAGCTCTGCGGAATGTATACGCTGGGCGATATACTGCGCTGCCTTGAGCTTCTGCAGAAGTGTGCAGACAGTATCGGCAAGACCCGTCACCGCAGGACCGCTGCAGAGATGACGCTGATAAGGATGTGTCTCGGCACTGCTGCTGAAGATACACAGGCTCCCAGAAAAATCGCCGAGCCTGCTCCAAAGGCGCCTGTTAGTCAGCCGATGGGTCAGGAATATGCTCCCGTACCCGATGAGAAGCTGTCCCCGCAGATCGCTGCTATAGTAAACAAGACCAAGGCAATAAGCGAAGGTCTTACAAAAATGGCTGAGGAAAAAGAAGCCGCAAAGCCGGCTCCCGTTCAGAAAACGCCTAAGCCCACACCTGTTGAAGTCGCTCCGCCGCCAGTAATAAACAGTGCGCCTGCCGCTCCCGTGGACTTTGACGTGCCGCCGCCCGAACCTCCTCCTGAGGACTACATCCCTCAGAGAGAGTTCGATACAGCGCCTGCACCTAAGCCTGCCGCTCCCGTTGAGGATCCCAAGCCTGTGCCTGCAACAGAGCCTGCTCCTGCACCTGTTGCCAAGCAGCCTAAGGAAGAACTCGTTCCGAAGCCATCAAAGCTTCCCGATATAACTCCCGAATTCTGGCGCTCCTGCGTTGAGATTATGGGCGGAATGCTAAGCTATATGCTGGATGATTCCACCGCTATCGTCAATGCAGACGGAGTTCTCGAGATACACTCGGACAACCTGCTGCTGCAGAATCTCATCAAGGAAAAGGGATATCAGGAGCTTGAAAACGAGCTTGGCAAGGTCATCGGCAAGAGCGTTCGTGCAATAGTCGTGGACGACGTGAAGCAGGAGACCAAAACAGAAGAAGTCACCATTGTAAAGCAGCTGCTGGATAAAGCAAGGCAGCTTGGAATAGAAACCGAAATCAAACAGTGAAAGGAATATTAACACAATGAAAGCAAGATTACCCAAGGAATATCAGAATGCAGCTCCCAACATGAACTCCATGGTAAAGAAGGCTCAGAAGATGCAGGAGGACATGACAAGAGTTCAGGAAGAGCTAGCAGTAAAGGAATTCACAAAGCAGGTTGGCGGCGGTGCGTTGGAGCTGGTAATGACAGGCGACAAGCAGCTGAAGTCCGTTACCTTGAAGCCTGAGGTAGTAGATCCCGATGATATCGAGATGCTGCAGGATCTGATCATCAGCGGCGTTAATGAGATCCTGAAGGAAGTTGACGACTACGGCGCAAATGAGATGGAAAAGGTTACAGGCGGAGTTTCCTTCCCCGGATTTTTCTAAACAGACAAAGCGGTCTTTGCGAAAAGGCCGCTTCTTGATATGAAATTATGAGCAACAAGCTTCAAAAGATACTGCAGCTTCTGCCCGTGAGAACCGTTCCGTTCTTCGCCTGCGGCATTATACTCTGCGCAGGCGGCGGTATTGCAGCAGTTGTTATGTTGATCGTTGCCGCAATAGCTGTGGTGCTTGCATTGCGCTTCAGAAAAGCTCTTTTCGCAAGCGCTTTAGCCTTGCTGCTAGGCATGGTTTCGGTATCGTCTTACATATTACTTATATATGCTCCGCTTCAGGAATATGACGACACAGTACAGCGGCTGTCTCTGCATATCACCGAGGAATATCAGTATACGGGATATTCCTATTACAAATGCAACACCACCATTGCAGGCAGACCGACTTCACTCGGCTTCTATGCAGGCTCGGAATATACCATAGGCGATGTGATTGATGCCGATGTAAAGCTATCCGCAGTGCCGCACGAACGCTCGACAGCAAAGCAAACGGTACTCAGTGCATCATTAAAGGATGTGTACGACTCATACCGCCCTGATTTCAGTCTTCGCCGAAGCATTGCTTACTATCGCAGCTCTCTGCAAAGCGAGATTTACAGCTATATAGGCGGCGATGTCGGAGCGCTGGCGCAGGGTCTGCTTTTCGGCAACACAAGCGGCTTCTCCACCCGACTGAATCACGCCGCAAAGATAAGCGGCGTGGTGCATTTCACAGCGGTATCAGGTTCGCATTTTGTGATCATCATGTCTGTGCTGCTGGAGCTTGCAGGCGACCGCAAACGCCTGCGTTCACTTCTCGCCGTAATGCTGATACCACTGGCTGTGATATTCTTCGGCGGCGAGCCATCTGTAGTGCGTGCGGGAATAATGGTATTCCTCTGCAACTGCGGTCCGCTGTTTTCAAGAAAAGCCGAAAGCATAAATTCCCTTTGCGTTGCCATATTCCTCATGACGGCATTTACGCCGTATGTGATGCTGGATATGGGCTTTCAGATGTCGGTACTCGGAGTGTTCGGTGTGTCTGTAGTCGGTCCTCGTCTGGCTCTTATCCTCAGAAGATACACAAGAAAACTGCCCGATATACTGCGTAATTCCGTTGATGCCATGGCAATGTCTGCCTGTGCGGTGATATGTATCGCCCCGATAAGCGTTGCGGCCTTTGGCGGTATATCTTTAGTGGGAATCTTTGCAACACTGGTGCTTACGCCCGTTTTTACTGCGGCACTTACATTGGCGGTAATTTTCGCTGTAACAGGACTTACTCCGCTCCTTGTTACGCTGGGGATACTTATCAAAGTGGCCTATCACATAATCCTGTTCTTCGGCAGCAGCCCTCTGCTGTGGATGGCAACGGATTTCCCTGCCGCAGGAATACTGGCGCTTATCGCTGCGATATCCCTTACCGTGGCAGTGATATTCTACGATGAACGCCGTGATATCGGACAGGTGGTATTCGTGCTGTCAGCAGTGTTGTCCATCAGCCTTACCATGCCAGTCTCTGCTGCTCGCAGGAAGATTGAGTTCGCATCCAACGGAACCAGCGGTGCTGCACTGTTCTGCGTGCAAGATGAAGCTGTTATATTCATCTGCGGCACAGGCGCAAGAATGGCTGATGATATATCCGATCAGCTTCTGCGTAACGGCACCCATAGTATCAAGCACATATTTGCGACAGATCTTGACGACGGCGGCATAAACACGATACAGACATTGAGTGAACTTTATCCGATCGGCGGTATCTCCACCAACCTCACCGCCGCCGAGACTCTTTCTGAGGTGATGTCTGACACAGATTTACTGCTGCAAGACGCACCGATCTGGGAGATAGACGGCATCACACTGGCATGTGCCAAAGCAGGCACCACCGATATCTCAGCTGATATCATAATGTACAGCGGATATAAGCTATCCGAACCTGCGCATAATGCAGATATCCCCATATATGTCTCATCAAGACAGGATATCCTGCCCGAAAACGGGATAAATATATACGACACCCAATACGAGATAAAATTAAAGGAGCCGAAGAAATAATATGGCTGAATTCATTTCCGCACCCTTAGCCCTCGCCGCAGAGCAGTTCGCAAAGTTGCCCGGAGTCGGCATCAAGACCGCCCAGAGACTGGCGTATTATATGCTCAATCTCCCTGCGGAGGAGGTAGACGAATTTGCAAATGCTCTCGTGAAGGCACGCAGAGGCGTGCAGCTCTGCCGCTGCTGCCAGAACTTCACCGACCGTGATATCTGCGAGCTTTGCAGCGATGATAACCGTGACGGCGACATAATCTGCGTGGTGGAATCTCCAAAGGATGTTTCGGCGTTCGAGCGCTCGGGCGGCTATGATGGAGTATATCATGTACTGCACGGCCTGCTCTCCCCCATGGACGGAATCACTGCAGAAAGCCTGAAGATCAAGGAGCTTATGAGCCGCCTCGCCACGGCAAAGGAAGTCATCATGGCGACCAATCCCACTGTCGAGGGCGAGGCTACTGCTGTTTATATTGGTCGCCTTATCAAGCCGATGGGCATCAAGGTATCACGTCTTGCTTACGGCCTGCCCGCAGGCTCGGCACTGGAGTTTGCAGATGATGTGACGCTCCAGAAAGCTCTCGAAAACCGCAACGAGATATGACGAAGAAGCCTCGCATCTCCGTGCGCAGCATGGTATTCATCGCCATAATGGCGGCAGTGCTGTGCATAGCTGCTCCATTCAGCCTGCCGATACCATCTGCTGTGCCGCTGTCTCTCGCCACATTTGTGATATATCTTATCGGTGCGCTGCTCGGATGGAAAAAGGGCTGTGCAGCAGTCGGGGTGTATATTCTGCTCGGTTTAGTGGGATTGCCTGTTTTTTCTGGCTTTATGGGCGGATTCGCAAGGATAGCAGGCGTTACGGGCGGCTATATCATCGGCTACCTTCCCTGCGTTTTCCTGACGGGTATCTTCACAGAGCTTACAGGCGGAAAACTCCGTGGAATAGTCACAGGAATGACCCTCGGCACACTGGCGCTGTATACGTTCGGAACAATATGGTTTATGCTGTTCACTGATTCGGGACTTGCTGCCGCACTGGCAGGATGTGTTATGCCTTTCCTGCCATCAGATGTGCTGAAGATAGTTGCGGCAAGTGCATTGGCTGTGCCGCTCAGAAACAGATTGCAGCCTGTTATCAGCAGAAAATAAATACTGTCAGTTATAAACATTAGCAATTATACAGAAATACCCCCACTTTTGTGGGGGTATCGCTATATCATTCAAGTAAAAAAGTATTGCCTGCAATAGTAATGGACGTGATATCCTCCGTGTTCACGGGATAATTGAAATTACCTGTGACATGAACAATTCCATCCTCATAAGTGCTGCCTATAACAGAATTGTTTTCATACTGCTTATCACTGCCCTCAAAGGTATAGCTGATATCCGCCTTGTCACTGTGTATCCAGGTATAATGCCCATCACTGATAATATTATATTCTATTCCAAAGGTTGAAATCACGATATCCCTGATGATATGCTCATGTCCGCCAAAGCTTATCGGCTCGTTAAGCTCAATAACACGGACATCATCGGAAACCTCGAAATCTATCGGGATAGCGATAGGTTCCATATCCTCATATCGCCTCTGATCTTTGTACATAAACTCCAGTGTAAGAGTTTTGCCCTCTATGGTATCGAAATCACCGTAAGGGATAAATTTCACCGAAGAATAACAGTATATCGCATCTTCCTCTGTCTCTCCCGATATTCCGTCTGAAATAATGCCATTTGAGAAAACGGCAGACACAGGCTCCCCATCCGCATGAAAAATGCCGTGTATTTCTCTGTAATCAAAGCCCTCATCGGGCATCATCTCATACAGCACATACGCAGTCAGATCATCTGCGGCAATGCCGATAATATTGACAGCAAAATCACCGTAATCACGGACGATATCAAGCTCCTTGCCCATCTCGGAGAAGTCTATCACCGACTGATATTCGTCTATCTTAACAAGCTCAGCCTTTGAAGCAAACAGCTGCTGAAACAGCCCTGTTGTCAAGCCAAGACCCGTAGCCGCTGCAGTAACACCGCCCACCAGCAGCACCGCCGCTGCCGCAGCGATAACAACAGGCTTTCGTACCGCTCTGTGCTTCGGCTTCTCCTGCGCCACATTCATTACTCTTGCCGCCATATCCTCAGATGATACGCTCATTCTCTGTTCATCGTAATATTCCTTTAAATTCATCACGTAACCGCCTTTCATTCCTCGCCGAGATACAGCTGCAGCTTTTCCCGTCCCCGCATTAGCCTTGCCTTGACATTCGGCTCGCTTATCCGCAGCAGCCTTGATATCTCTCTTACGCTGTAGCCCTCGTAATAGTGGAGATATATCACCGCCGCATACTTTTCGTCAAGCTCAGCCATCGCCGCAGACAGACCGTTATCCTCGGCATTCTCTGTCGGGATATCCTCGCTTAGCTCCTCCTTGCGTGAAAACCACACCGAGCCTACCATGTTCTTTGCCAGATTAACCGCCACACGGATAAGCCACGCCTTGATATGCTCCTCACTCTCAAAGCTTTTGTCCGACTTCAGCAGCTTCACAAAGGTATCCTGCACGATATCCTCGCTGTCCGCACGGTTTCGGGTGTAGCTGTACGCCACTCTGTAAACAGTATCACCGTAGCTTTTTATGTATTGATTGAGCTGATCATTGTCCATTTTTTCACCTCATAAAAGCGCTTTCACTGATAATACAATTCAGAATGCCGTTTGGTTACATTTCTTTTGTATACCTACGGTATTAAAAGTCGCGAATTATACACAAGCCAAAATACATCAAGTAATATAGAGTAAAAATATCCTCGCTGTATATAGCGAGGATATCTCATTTATTAAGGTTCATCACTTTTGTGCTTTATGCAGGTAACGGTAAGCATCACTACTCCGTATATGAATACAGGGATGCTGATAAGCTGAGATGTGGAAAGCGAAAACAGGAATCCACGATATGTGTCGCCTCTGAAATACTCCAGCACGAAACGCAGTATCGGGTAGATGATGAAGTATAAGTATATCAGCCTGTAACGAAGCATTCCCCGCTTGTACAGATAATAAAGCAACAGGGATATCAACAGATTTCCCGCCGCCTCCACCAGCTGCACAGGGAATCTGCACACACCATTTGCCGCCTCTATGAGAGAATACTTATAAACAAAACCGATCTCGCTCTCTGCGCCGTAACAACAGCCCGACAGAAAGCAGCCTATCCGCCCAAACATGTGAAAGAACGGAATAAAAAGCGCTCCCTCATCAATATAGTGATGGATATCTGCCTTTTTGACTCTGAAATAGATAAGAAAGGCGATATAGCTGCCGATAAGTCCGCCATAGAACACATTTCCCGAAAAGTACAACATCAGTATCCTGAAAAAGCCATCGCCATTCTTTATACTGCTGATTATCCCTTCGATGTTCGTGATAGCATAAAGAAGATGTCCTCCTGCTAAAAGCCCCACTCCTGACCACAGGAGTGCAACCAGCAGTTCCATCTTGTCATCCTCTTTTTTAAACCTGCTTATCGAAAAGCAGCCTGCGGCAAATATGCCTATCAGCGTCATTATCATATAAGCGCTGATGGTTTTGTTTCCAAGAGTGATATTAGGTATCATGTTTCCTCTTTACAAAAAAATAAAGGCCGAACGCCGTTAAGCATTCGACCTTCATAACGATTATTACTGGAATGCACCTGCAGCTGCACCGATACCTACGCAAACGATAGCGCAGATAACGCCTGCCAGACCGAATACAGTACCGATAATGCCGAGTACCAGACCTGCTGTAGCAAGACCCTTGCCGTTGCCTGTCATCTCTGCATTCTTTCTGCCCTTAACACCGAGTACGATACCTACGATCGCTAAAACGAGTGTAAAGTAGCATACTACGGGGATCCAGGAACCAACGATACCTAAGATACCGCAAATGAGTGCGCCGATAGCCAAACCATTAGACTGATTCATTGTAATTTCCTCCTGATGTTTTTAAAATAAGGAGTCAATAGGCTCCCCCTGAACGACTTGTACCGTATGCACAGACCGTTCTTTTTCTCATAATACACATATTACGCATATTATGTATACCAATTATACCACATAATTCTTTATCTGTCAACAACATTTGCCATAAAAATACAATACTCGACAGTTCGTTCATCAAAAGTCCCTGAAAAAGCAATGCCGACCGTATAAACAGTCGGCATTTGTTATGCTGATCATCTTCCTACAGCAACAGCGATCACACTGATATCATCCTCCCGCCCATTTTCCGCCGAACGTGCTGTGCGTGCTATACGCTCAGAAAGCTCCTTCGGGTCGCACCTGACGGAAAGTTCATGACTAAGCCACTCCTCATCCACCGAAGCACCGTCCGTGGTCATTATGATAACATCTCCATTACCTACAGTGAAGCGCTGTGCAGGCACGGTAAGCCTTCCGCCTGTACCTGCAGGCGGCGAAGCCAGCGTCGCCCTGACCAGCCTGTCAGCACACTTGATATATGTCGTGGATGCACCCGCTTTGAACACCATGCACTCGCCCGTATTAAGGTCTATGCGGCAGATATCCAGCGTGGCAAAGCTCTCGTCGGCGGACTTTACCAAAAGCGAGGTATTCACAGTTTCAAGCGCTGCGCTGAGCGAGATGCCGCTCTTCAGCAGCTTTGATATCATGGAGCATGCCAGCGCAGAATCTATCCTTGCACGGCTGCCGCTTCCCATGCCATCAGACAGGATGATATACAGCTGCCCTGACGGATCCGTGAAGCTGTCATAACAATCGCCACAAACCCTGTTCTTGCCCTTGCAAAGCTGAAATACGCCTATCTCAGCGGAATACTGAGTGCGCTCAGTGGCAGTGACACGGATCCTTCCGCCGCTGCCGCTGACCTCGGGCAGCTCCAGTTCCGTGCCGAGAGCGTTTATCAGCAGCTCACCAAGGAATTCCTTATCTGTCTTTAGATCTCCGCTTCCGTAAGCCTCCAGCAGCAGACGCCCTCTTCTGTCATGGCTGATAAAGGCGGTAGGAGTTTTCAGACCGCAGTCTGCAAGCGCCTTTTCCACACGTTTTTCTGCAGTGCGGTTCTTTCCCACTCCCCTGCCAGCCGAGTATCCCATATCCTCCAGTATATCATGTACCGTGGAAAGCTGCTCGGTATAAATGCGCCGCAGCTCCCTTATACGACGCTCATCTGCCGCAACATTGAGATACTGCGAATATGCATCGTTCACTGCCCTGATGACCGCCGCTCTGCCCGTGCACTCCTCTGCCGCCAGCGGAGACATCGACTGCTCCGTAAGCACATTGCCGCTGCGCACAAGTTTTACAAGACGAATGAACTCGCCCTTGAACAGATCGTATTTCTGACCCCAGCACACCATATTATTCGGGCAATTCTTGCAGGCTCTGTCAGCCGCATCGTCACATATCTGCTCAAAAGACGCTGAATATCGCCGATCAAGAGTGTCGGCAGCTGCATTCAATCCTGTGCTTACTCCTGCAATGGCATCTGCTGCAAAACACAGACGTTCCCTCAGCATCATCGCCACGGTCTTATCCGATATCTCTGCCTCCGTCGTTCCGAACCGTTCAAGCGGCAGGAATATGAACAGAGCAGCCGCTATCGCCATTTCAGCAAAAACCGCCCAGGGCTGCGCCACAGTGCCTGATATCAGCAAGCCTACGCTGCCGAAAAACAGAAATCCAAGTCCCCTTGTGAGTTTGCCATACTTTGTAAGACATCCGCTCAACACTGCCCCCAGCACCATGGCAGCAGCCGCCCTGCCCGCTTCAGTGTCAGCGGCACATATACCGAATACGGCTGGTATTCCCGTCACAGCTGCCGCAGTAAGTCCTCGCCTTGCAGTAAGCGTTATGACCATTAATGCAGCAAGGAGTCTTCCGATATTGAATGCCGCATAATCCAATCCTGCAAGAGACATAAACGCCAGTGCACATATGACGGAAGCAAGCGTGCAATCCCTCGTTTCTGAGATATCAAAGCCTCTCAGCCTGAACGTTCCGGACATTATATGTACACAGCACGCAAATACTCCCGCAAGCACCGCAGCTATGAAAGTGTTAAGCAGCACAGAAGGCCCTGTTGCCTCTGCAACCCTCGAAAAGAACACCGCCAGACCCGCTGCGAAAAAGCTGATAATGCCGCCTGCGGTGATATTCCTCACCTCGGGAATAAGCTGTGCAGCAAGAACTATTCCCAGTGCAGCAAGTCTTGTAAGCGCTTCTGGGAAGCCATGCAGAAGTGCGCCAAAGGCTGCCCCGCCCAGAGCATATAATCTTTGCACACCACTCAGTCCTGCAGCCAGTGCAGCCCCTCCCACAGATAATCCCGCTCCGCTGCAGGCAAGCTCCATTACAAGACCACTCACCGCCCACACTGCATTTTCCCTGATAAATTCCCAGACTCTCCCCCATACAGTCTCCCGTGTGATAGCTTTTTCCGACATATTATAACTTCCTTTCTGTTCGGCGTTCACCGCCGTTTCCCCTTTGTATTTACCTATAAATTTTATCACACTGCGCTCTTTAAGGCTGTCGGAAACCGCTGTAAAAAAACAGGTATCGGTATGATTTAACGTCAATATCAGGAAAATATAAAAATGTTTTGACAAAACGCTATATTTATGGTACAATAAATTTGTATAGGCGGATATATGCTCCGCAAAAATCTTGAATCTGAAAGGTAAAAATACAATGAACATCGAATTTCAGAAAGCTCTGCAGTATATCGACAATGAATCCTATGAAAAAGCTATCGAAAGCCTGAACATTGCTGTCTCTCAGGAAGAGGAAGCAGATAACCTTGCATCAGCAACAGAATACAGATGCGTTCTCGGCGAGCTGTATTTCAATCTGGGCATGGATCCTCAGGCAATAGATGAGCTGACAGAAGTAATCCGCTACTGCGACGAGACCAACACACTCTCAAAGCAGCGTGAGATCGCCAGAACATATATCAATGCGATCAACGGAATCTATCCCCAGGAAGTAACTGAGCAGGCAGAGGCTATGGCAAAAGCACAAGCAGCAAAGCGCCCTAAGGATATGCCTATCGTTCCCAAGCCCGTTCAGAACAAGGCGTTCATTACAAAGCAGATGAGCAAGAAGCACCGCTGATACACAGCGGCATTACGAAAGGCGGACACCATGGAAAGACGCGATAAGATAAACTACTATCTCGACATCTCCCAGACAGTTGCCGAAAGAGGCACCTGCCTGCGCCGCAATTTCGGTGCGATAATCGTACAGAACGACGAGATCATCGCAACCGGCTACAACGGTGCGCCCAGAGGCAGAAAAAACTGCTCCGATATCGGCAGCTGTACCCGTGAAAATCTCGGCATCCCCAAAGGTCAGCGCTATGAGCTTTGCCGCTCAGTCCATGCAGAGGCTAACTGCATAATCAGCGCTCCACGCACAAGAATGATCGGCGCTACGCTGTATCTTGCGTGCCTTGATGCAAAGACAGGTGAGCTTTTCGGTGATGTGGAGCCTTGCTCCATGTGCAAGCGCACCATCATCAATGCAGGCGTTGAAAAAGTGGTGATCCGCACAGGCAAGGATGAATTCCGCACTATGGTCGTGAATGACTGGGTGGTAAACGACGACAGCCTTGCAGGCAGCGAGGGCTATTGACAGATGCAGCTTACCAATATCGGCGTAATAAAGGATCTGTTTGAGCGCCACGGTTTTTCGTTCACCAAATCCCTCGGACAGAATTTCCTCATAAATCCCACTATCTGCCCTAAGATAGCAGAAATGGGCGGCTGCAAGAGCGGCGTTTGTGCACTGGAGATAGGCACCGGCGTTGGCGTGCTTACTCAGGAGCTTGCAAAGCGCTGTGACAAAGTCGTGGCAGTCGAGATCGACACAGGTCTGAAGCCTATTCTTGAGGAAACTCTTGCGGAATACGACAATGTTGAAGTTGTGTTTGCTGACGTTATGGAGACGGATCTCAGAGCGCTTATCGAAGAAAAATTCGGCGACAGCGAGGTCGTAGTGTGTGCAAATCTCCCCTACTACATTACCTCTCCCGTAATAATGCGTGTTCTTGAAGAACGCCTTCCCGTGAAGGCTCTCACTGTCATGGTGCAGAAGGAAGCAGCGGACAGGATTTGTGCAAAGCCCGGCACCCGTGACTGCGGTGCACTTTCCTGCGGAGTCTCATATTACAGCGAGCCTAAGCTGCTGTTCAAGGTGAACCGTGGAAGCTTCATGCCCTCACCAAATGTGGACAGTGCAGTGATCCGTCTTGATATAAAAGAAAACAACGGTCTTGATGTGAAGGACGAAAAGCTGTTCTTCAGGATCGTCAGGTCAGCGTTCTCCCAGCGCAGGAAACAGATCATCAATCCTCTCTCAGGCGAGCTTGGCATCGCCAAAGCAGAGCTGACAGAGTTGTTTGCTGCGGCGGGTATAAAGCAGACCGCCAGAGCTGAAGAGCTTACCCTGAAGGACTATGCCGCACTCTGCGAAAAGATCAGACAGAGGTAAGATATGAAGTGTAATTTGAAGCATATAGCTACAGCGATCCTGCTTACCCTGATGTGCGTCAGCATATTTGTTGGCTGCTCAAACAACAGCATCCTGGGCAGCTGGAAACTGACAGGCTGTGTCACTGCCGATGGCAGCGTTATCCCTGCCGAGGAATTCGGCAATATGGAGCTGAAGATAAAAAGCAACGGCGAAGCAATCATCGTAACAGATGATGGGCAGCAGACCTCGGCTTGGTTTTACGAAGGCGAACTGCTGGTAATAGACAGCATGATCTCTCAGCTTGACGGAAACACACTGACGATGCCACTCGCAGATGTCGGCACTCTCACATTCAAAAGGAATTGACTAAACCTCCGCAAAAGCGGAGGTTTTTACTCTTTTGTGCAAAAACTCTTGATTTTTTGCATATTATGTGGTATGATATTTTACAACTTAGGGCGAATACAGACAGGAGGATACATGAAGAAGCTCAGCGAATCCAAAACCGTAAAAAGATTATCAGAAAAATACCACAATTCGAACAGGTCAAGCATTGTCGTATATGTGATAATCCGTGCTATCATCATCGGAATAATGATCCGTCAGACGTTCATCGGAGAATGGCATAATGTTTTCTTGTGCGGCTTATCGCTGGTGCTGCTGTTCATACCATTCTTTCTGCGTTCGACATTCAGGATCAATTTTCCCAGCGTTCTTGAAATAGCAGTATTTATCTTCGTTTTTGCCGCAGAGATATTGGGCGAAATGGCAAACTTCTATTCGCATATTCCCTTCTGGGATACTATGCTGCATACCGTAACAGGCTTTCTTGCCGCTGCCGTAGGCTTCGGAATGATTGATCTGCTTAACCGCCATTCCAAACGCATCAATATGACACCGTTATTTGTGGCACTGGTATCCTTCTGCTTTTCCATGACAGTCGGCGTTGTGTGGGAATTCGGCGAATACAGCATGGATCGTTTCCTTGGACTGGATACACAAAAAGATACCATCATTCAGGATATATCCAGCGTCAAGCTTCACCCCGAAGGCAAAAATGAGAAGGTTAAAATAAATGATATCTCCTATACAATTGTATATGATGCAGATGGAAATCAGTTGGCAGTTATCGACGGAGGTTATCTTGATATCGGCCTGCGCGACACAATGAAGGATATGTGGGTGAATCTGCTGGGCGCTGTTGCTTTCTCTCTGGCAGGATTTCTGTACATACATCAGCGAGACAAATTCACCTTTGCGGAAAAGTTCATTATCACTCCCTTAGAAAAAACACAGGCTAGTTCTGAAAAACAGGAACAGACAGAATAAATATCGCTCCCATCACCAAAACGATGGGAGTGTTTTTGCATATTGACTGGAACGACCGAATATGATATACTTATTAAAGGTTTTGACAACTACTTAACAGGAGTAATATATGGATAATATCAGAATAACCGACTTATTTGATCTTTCACACTCTATGGCAGGAGAATATCTTGCGGGCTTCACCTATCCGTGGGAGGCGCTGAAAGGCATCAGCGAGCTTATCATCTCTCTGGGCCAGACTCTCGATGCCGAAGAATACGATAACCCATCCGAAAACGTGTGGATACATAAAACTGCAAAGGTATTCCCTTCTGCCTATATAGGAGCGCCCTGCATCATAGGAGCCAACACCGAAGTGCGCCATTGCGCATTCATCCGTGGCAGCGCTCTGGTAGGCGAAAACTGCGTGATAGGCAATTCCGCAGAGCTTAAAAATGTGATAATCTTCGATAATGTACAGACTCCGCATTACAACTATGTCGGAGACAGCATACTGGGATACAGATCTCACATGGGTGCAGGCTCTATAACATCTAACGTAAAATCAGATAAGACCGATATAGTCATCAGATGCAGTAACGACACTATTACAACAGGGCTGCGAAAAATCGGCGCTATGCTGGGTGATCATGTTGAAGTCGGCTGCAACAGCGTACTTAACCCCGGAACGATTATCGGAAGAAACTCAAACATCTACCCGACCTGCTGTGTAAGGGGAGTCATCCCACCTGACAGCATATACAAAACCAATGGAACTATAGTAAAAAAACATGATTAAAGGTTGTCGCCCCGACTGTAAACAGTCGGAAGTCGGAGGCCAAGCGGTCTTAGGAAGACAATAC
>JAZSGG010000118.1:0-21281 GCA_045532595.1 Oscillospiraceae bacterium
CACTGCTTATCGAGGTAGGCAGTCATGCAAACTCCCTTGACGAAGCGCTTTATTGTGCGGAGCTTCTGGGGGAGAGCATGGAAGTCGGATCGTAGCCATGTCGTTCTGTGAGCCAAGGAGTTGTTCCTGAGTATTGTCTTCCTAAGACCGCTTGGCCTCCGACTTCACTGCTTATCGAGGTAGGCAGTCATGCAAACTCCCTTGACGAAGCGCTTTATTGTGCGGAGCTTCTGGGGGAGAGCATGGCAAGGGCGCTGACGGTGCTCGCAGAATAAAAATAACGGGGAGACGTACATCTCCCCGTTGTATTTATGCGGTCATATCAATTATGCAAGGATAGAAGCTGCAACAGCGTCTGCTACAACAGAACCGAACTCGTGTACGAATATATACTTGTAGCCGTTGTCGAACTCGCCCATTACAGCGCCCTCAGCGGAAGGCTCCTGCTCGGGGTAGAATGCAGCATCAGTCTTGATATAGTCGAAGTGAGCGTCCAGCTGTGCCTGAATGTCAGTCTCTGCGCCTGCAACAGGCTTAACGATGATGATCTCGTTGAGCTGAGCAGAGATGAGCTGATTTGCAATATAGTAGTCCTCACAGAGAGCAGTGTCGATGCCGAAGAAGCTGAGCGCAAGCTCAGGATCGTCAACAGGCATCATAGAGGGCCACTCAACAGCTGCATAGGCTGCGTCAGACATTGTCAGGGACATGGGAAGCATAGGCTCCATGCCTGCATCCATATCCTCCTCGGGAGCTACGTCAGCGGAAGGCATCTCAGCGGGAGGGTTATTCTGCAGGGAGTCAGCGATGGTGGCACCCTCTGCATGAACTATGATATACATATAGCCGTCCTCTGTTTCACCCTGAACGGAGCCTGCAGCGGACTCTTCCTGTGCAGGATAGAAAGCAGCGCCGTCCTTGATGTATGCAAAGTGAGCATCGAGCTGCTCCTTAACAGCTGCCTCGTTGCCTGCTGTGGGCTTAACGATGATGATCTCGTTGAGCTGTGCGCTCATAAGCTGGGTGGAGAGATAGTATTCCTCGCAGAGAGTTACATCAATGCCCAGCAGCATGGAAGCTGTCTCAGCGTCGGGGATCTCCATCATAGCGGGCCACTCTGTAGCTGCGAGTGCATTTGCAGCCATATTGAGAGCTGTCAGAGCGGACTCGTTTTCGGTATCAGAAGCACCTGCGTCAGCAGTCTCTTCCTCAGCTGTGCCTGAGTCAACAGTAGACTCAACAGTGGAGGAACCAGCCTCGGATGTAACATCGGAGGAGCTTTCGTTGCCCTTGGAACATCCTGTTACGGTAAGTGTGAGTGCAGCAAGGATAGCTGCGATAGTCATAAACTTTTTCATGTTGTTTCTTCCTTTCGGTTTTTGATCTTTTTTGTTCCTGTTTGTTTATTTTTCCTCGGCTTTGTCGAGATTCTTCAGCAGTGCCGTCGGCAGACGGTGTTTTTTCTCGTCGTACCAGGGAAGGTCACAGAGAGTCACCACACGCTCGTCGTTGAACACACGGCGCATGAATTTCTCGTCCATGTATCTTGGATTGGGGCGGGGCATGCCGTTTTCATCAATGAACGGTCTCCTGTCCTCGCCGATGTCGTAGACGAACTGTCCCCACCAGGGCAGCCACCACAGCCACATTGCGTCGTCCTTTGCCATCTCATCGGGATCGGGGATGCTTCCGCATTCAGAAAGAGTCAGCATCTTGCCGTGACCATAGGAAAGCTCCTCACGGAATTTATTTGCCTGAGAGCCATGGTGCGGCGGATCACAATAGATATCTTCTCCCGCAAGATCGAAGGTATTCGGATGCACCGACATTTCCTTGCTCTGACCGTTCCACACCCAGATGAGATTTTTCAGCTTGTGGTGGTTCATCATGCGGTCGAATATCATGTACCAGAGCTTCTTGTAGGCTGCAACGCTGGGCCTTTCCTCGCCCTCAGCAACTTCCTCGCCTCGGTTGCCCCACCAGAACCAGCCGCCGTTTGATTCGTGCAGTGGTCGCCAGATTATCGGGATATCCTCGGCTTCAAAGCGCTTCAGCTGTTCTGCTACGAGGTCGATCTCATGGATGACGAACTCGTTTTCGGGAGTTCCATCCTCTACGGCACGCAGCATATCGAAGCCCGTCTTGCGGTCGTAGCCTGTGGTCTTGTAATAGAACGCAGCAAGCTTTTTGTGATCGCTCATATCATCGGGAGCGTACCAGTGCCAGCACATAGTGAGTATGCCGCCTGTATTTCTTGCCCAGTCCAGCGCACGTTCTATCTGATCGTAACCGCCGCCGAGACCGCTTATGCCCATGAAGTCATATCCTCTGATGGCAGGTATCTTTCCGCAGTAGCGGTAGTACACCAGATCCTCAAGCTCGCTTTCAAAAAGGTACTGCTGACCTGAGATATGCTTCTTTCCGTAGCATTCCTTCAGGAAATCGAAAAGGCGCTGAGTGTTGGGGGTAGGGTCCTCTGTGACAAGTCTGTCAGGGTCTGTCTTTTTCTCTTCCAGACCTTTGAGCAGTGCGTCGAAATCAGTTTTGTAGTTCATATCTGATACCTCTGTAAGTGGGGAGCATAAATGTTCTGCGCATTTCGCTCACCGCAGATAACACTATGCATCGGTTCAAAAGGTTGCAAAAAAATATTCAAAGAAATTTTTGTTATTTCAGCACATCACCCGTCGTATGAAAACGGCGGGTGAATCTATGCTGGGGATTACTTTACTGCAGGGAGGATCGCTGCATATCTGATACGGATATCAGGCAGCTTGTTGATGGTGGTGTAGTAGTTTGTCTGCCAGTCCTCGCCCTGAGAAGGATCGTTCTCGCCGCTTGCGGGAGGTGCGAAGATCTTCAGAGTAAGGTCAGCCTCGCCATCCAGAGGCTTCTCGTAGAATGCGGACATAAGGTCGATGGTCTTGGCCTCGGGGGACTTGTAGAACCACTTGCCGTTGATCTCCATCATGAGGTTCAGCGGCTCGTCGAAGGTAA
Source organism: Oscillospiraceae bacterium (assembly GCA_045532595.1). Lineage (GTDB taxonomy): Bacteria > Bacillota > Clostridia > Oscillospirales > Ruminococcaceae > CAG-115. The sequence continues at coordinate 2,998 of JAZSGG010000118.1, forward strand.
GCTCGCAGAATACGGGATTCTTCTCGAAGTGGAGAGGGATAGCGAGACCTGTGCTGTCCTCAGAGCCGCCCCAGCGAAGCTTTGCGGGGAGTGCGATCTCCTCGCCCTGTTTCATTGTGGGGTAGAAATACTCGTCGTGGATGATCTCCTTATATGTCTGCATTGCAGGCTGTTCGATGCCCACGTCGGCATTGTTGGGATCCTCGATCTCAAGGCCCAGTCTGCCACGGTCACGGAACTGATAGAAGGTGAAGCCGTTGAACCAGCCCTGATCCTCGTCGTTCTTCAGCAGATCGCAGAATTCCTTTATCATCTCTGCCTGCTCGTAGGGACCTGTAACATCGCCGTCAGCGTTGAATTCGCTCATTACCATGGGCTTCTTCACGCCGCCGCAAAGCTCTCTGTAGCGCTTCTCGGACATCTTGGTGAGGTTGTAGGTGTCAGCAACCTTGCTTCTGCCGAAGGAGGTGCCGCCGGGCTCAGCCACATCATAAGGCCAGCCCCAGTGCAGAGCCATGTACTTATCAACAGACCAGATATCTGTAGCACGAACAGCTTCTGCGAACTCCTTTTCCATCTCGATCTCGCCGCCCTTTTCGGGATGCTCAACGCCGCCGATGCAGAGGATAGTCTTTACATTGGGAGCTTCCTTTGCGATGATATCATGGAAACGAACATAGAAGTCTGAAACCTCCTGATAGGAAGCACGCTTGTTGAAGCTGAACCAGTTGCCTGTAGCCTCATGGTTGATGCGCAGCTGCATACGGCCGTATGTTCTCAGCTCCTGAGCGATCTTTATGAGGTAATCGTCAGTAAGGTTGGGATCAACTGTCATGGTGAGGATGACATCCTGACCGTGGCGGCGAACGTCCTTCATGCAGGTGAAAGGCTCGTCGTCGGTAGTGCCGCCGATGCCGCCCTTATAGGTGAAATAATCGTCGTAAGGATAATCCCACTGGAAGGATACCTCCTGATCTGCGAAAGCATCACGAGCTCTTACAGGCCAGGTCTTGTCCAGAGGATAGTAGCAGTACATAAGGCTGATTCCACGGTGGGGTCTGCCCATCTTGTGGAGGATATAGTCCTGATTAACGTACTCGCCGCGCTCGCTTCCGTCGCCGAGGTCAACAGCGCACTTTGCAGGACCCATTTCGAGTGAGTAGATCTTGTGTTCCATGATGAAATTCCCTTTCTGTTTTACGTCGTTATACTGCGGCACGGCAAACCTCCGCCACCGCCCATTGAGACTAGTATAGCATATTTTGAAAACGTTTTCAAGGGGTTTGGGAAAAATTTTTGTAAACGTTTAAAATTGTATTATTATGCACAGAAAAAGCACTGTTTGCTGCGTTTGATTAAGCAAAGAACACATTCTCGATAAATGTCTTGAGACCGATACAGACAAGCACGATACCGCCCATGAGCGAAGCCTTTGCACCGAGAAGCTGACCGAACTTTACTCCGCCGAAAACTCCCACAAGGCTGATGGCGAAGGTCACCACGCCGATAAAACAGACCGCAGGCACGATCTGCACGCTCATAGCGGCAAAGCTGACTCCCACAACGAGGGCGTCGATGCTGGTTGCAACGGCCTGTATCATTATCGTGCCGATGTTTGGCTCCTTGATGGAGCTTTCGCCGTTTTCGCCACCCTTGCCACGAAGCTCGCCTATGCTCTCCACTATCATCTTGCCGCCGATGAAGCCGAGAACGCCCAGTGCGATAATGGGGGCATATCGTGTGATGAACTCAGCAAAAGCAGAGCCGAGGAAATATCCGATAAGCGGCATTCCCGCCTGAAAAACTCCGAACATCAGCGCCGCAAACGCTGCCTTCTTTTTGTTGCGGATGACCGTTCCGTTGCTGATGGAAACGGCGAATGCGTCCATTGAAAGTCCTACTGCGATGAGAAAAAGCTCGATAAGTGACATGATCTTATACCTCCGTGTGTCTGTAAATATTATGCCTGTCCGAAACAAAAAAGACCCGGGCGCCATGCCCGAGTCTGTTATGATCTAACAAATTCACGCACAGCTGTCCTGCTGCACATGAGTCTTGCTGATTAAGACAAGCCAGACCGTAAGGTCAGTATGTTGACTTGCCACGCCAAGCGCCGCTACTCCCCCATGAGAAGTATTCTGTTTTGGATGTGAGATTATTCTAACACATATAACAGGATTTGTCAACCCCTGTTATAGTATCATTTATATTTGGAAGACGAGAAGCGCTTGAAGCCTGTGTTGAAATAATCATCCTTCATGATGGAGTGATATACCGCAGTGTGGTATTTGTTATCCACTCCCAGTATTCCGTTTTCTAAAGTGGTCTCATATCTGAAGCCGCATTTTTCGAGTACTCTGCGGGAGGCTGTGTTTTCGGGGAAGTGGAACGCAGTCAGTATTTCGGTATTCATCTCAGTGAATGCGAATTCCACTGCCGCTTTCAGTGCCTCAGTCATATATCCGTTGCCCCAGTGCTTTTCCGCAAGGGCATAGTTTATGAACTTTGCGGTGTTGCGCTGGCTGTACTTGCCACGGTTGTTATCTGGATATATCTTCAGCTGTCCCAGCACCTGACCTGTGCTTTTCAGAGCAATAGCCCAGAATTCGTCACTCTGGATATAAAGATTCAGCAGCTGAAGTGCTTCACTTCTGTTGGGATATGGCATGAGATTGGCACGGAGCATGACAGCAGGCTCCTTGACGTATTCATAGAAATCGTTAAGATCGTCGATCTTCCACCTGCGTATGATAAGACGCTCGGTCTCGATCGTTGTCAGATTGGGATTGGGATGTTTATTAACTGCCATATTATCACCTCATATTCAGTATACCATATATGCGGAAAAAAAGCAATGACAGCGTATCTGTGGCGTGGACAAAGGTATACAGCTGATTTGGATACCATTACATATACAGCTTAAATTCGTTTTTGTGGTAATGGTTCAGGTATTTTTTCAGGATCCATTGATTTGTGGAGCGTAAAGCGTTGTTGGGGCAATTTGTAACACAACGCATACATCTGATACAATCAGATCCGATGTTTCCGTTATTAATAGCATTCATCGGACAGCTCCTTGCACATGCGTTACACATGCGGCAGGCGTTGGTCCTTGTTATTCTTACGCTGATGCGACTGCGAAGGGCAGGGAATATATTTGAAAGTATGTTCTTGTGGGTTTTAGGTATGACAGCTTTTTGCGGTTCCTTTATCCGTTCAAGCACAGGCATCAACTCTTCGAACCCGGAATCCGTGCTTTCGTTTAAAAAAGTATGGCCAGTGGGTACATAAGCACCTGCGATGACCTGTCCTTGCAGCATTTTGGCGGCTTCATGCAGTACATTACCGTAAGATATTTTTCCGTATGTAGCGATCAGGATAACATATTTTGAAGTCAGTTGTTTTAAAAACATCTTGACGGGTCTGGGGATGTTTTGGCAGTAAACAGGGAAAACAACAATAGATGTCTCCATTGTATTTTCGGACACGATCCCGTTGTGGATCTCAGTAACTTCGCAGTTCAACTTATCAGCCAAGAAATCAGCTACTGCAAGGCTGTGACCGCTACCTGAAAAACAATATACATTTGTCATATATCATCACCTAAAAAGCTGCACATGATCCCGCATTCGGGAATTTCCTGAAGTGAAAACCCAAGAGTATGCTCCATTTCATAAAGCATCTCTTCCCTTGTTTTCCCACAATTTCTGCTGGCAAGTGAAAATTCAATTGCACTGAACGGGATCATTTTGCTTTCGCAGTTATAGAATCGCTGAAATTGCGTGTGATCCTTGCATTTTTCAATTTTACAGCTTGTGTGCAAGGCCTTGTTTGCGTCCTCGGGTGCGACCCAACCGCATTCTTTTATTAAAATGCTCTTGACCTTGTTCCAGTCATATTTTCCACCACATATCTTATCCATATCAAGATGAACAAAAGCAGGTATATTGCCTGTCCACGATGACTGACGTATACTTTTTTTGAATGGAGGCAGCAATTCAGGGACCTCATGAATTGCCTCGACAACATTTGTGACCAGTTCATTATTGTAACCGCTTATTTTCTTGATAGGGTTGTCGCCGTATGCCAGCTGCTTCATTGTCATAAGCGTCTGAAACTGACCTTGCTTTAATGGCGGATGCAGTGTGAGTATCCTGCCTATATTCATTAGTGCGGTCAATAGGCGGTTGTTTGAAAATGAATACGCAACTTTAGGCGCCATATGGTTATAATAAAGTCCCAACATCTGCACAGGTTCGTTTCCTGTTACGAAGTATGGCACTTTGTTTGATACAAGCTCAGGATAAAACAGAAGGTACGCAAGCGAGGGGCAGGCACAGGTGTTACCGCTCAGCGAATAAAGCTTTTTATAGATCTTTATTAAATCGTTTTTACTGACTGAGCGTGAAATAAATTCCACATTATTCAGAAGCCTATGCGCATTTTCTATACTTTGTCTTGCACAATCCGACATAAATGGTATTTCCCATGTTAATGCCATTACACGCAATCCCATCACTTTGGAAAGATAATAAAGCATGTAGGTAGAATCTTTGCCGCCTGTATAAAAGAGTGCAATATCAAATCTTGATTTTTTACTGCGAGGTACTGCATCTATTAACGGAACAACACTTTTGAGATCCTTAACATAGTCTTTCGTCTGACACATGGGGCATCGACCCTCTGAGTCAAATTCCATCCCCGGAATAATAAAATCATTTGCACAGCAGGAGATACAGAATTTTGCCTCCGCAAGTCGGCGGGGGATAACTTTCAATTCGTTGCGTGATACTATCTGTTTGCCAAGCAGATTGTTTATGATCGTCAGCTCGTTGCTATTTAGTTGCCTTGGTAATGTGGCAATGATAGCAGCTTGCTGCTTTGAGAGCGCAATATCATTATTGAATATATCAGGAGCGTTGCGGAGTCCATAATAATGCAGCTTTCGCTTTTCAAGTTTCCACCTGTTCTGAATATAGTACACATATTCACCCCCTACAATATATTTTATCACAATGAGTGCATTTGTTCAAGTCATTCTGGGATAGATAGCTGTAGGTACGAGAGAATAAAAGCTGCCCTTTCGGACAGTTTTTGTTTTGTCTGATTTGAACGAATAAGATTTTTTAAAAACACGGGATAAACAAAGAAATTCCGCTGGACCTTATTCGGACAAGGTCCAGCGGAACGCTGGTTGGGATGGCGGGATTTGAACCCACGAGATGACGGAGTCAAAGTCCGTTGCCTTACCGCTTGGCTACATCCCAGTATTTAAATATATCAAAAGGCACAGGGGTTAACCTATGCCTTTTGATTTATCAGTGGGGTGGGTAGTGGGAATCGAACCCACGGTCTTCGGGACCACAATCCGACGCTTTAACCAACTAAGCCATACCCACCATGTATGGCACGCCATAAAGGATTCGAACCTTTGACCTACCGCTTAGAAGGCGGTTGCTCTATCCAACTGAGCTAATGGCGCATAGCCCATGTTCAACGCTTTCGCGTTTGGAGCGGGTGATGGGAATCGAACCCACGCGGCCAGCTTGGAAGGCTGGAATTCTACCATTGAACTACACCCGCAGGAAAGCCCTGCGTTACATAACGCTTAATTATTATAACACTATCGCTTCGATTTGTCAAGGGGTTTTGGAAAAATATTTTTTACACCGATTTTTTCGGCGGTGGTTACAATTCGATTACAGTTCAGTTACAGTTTTGTCATAATCGTTGACTTTGATTTTACATAGTATTATAATTAAGTCGTAAAATCAAACTGGGGGTGTATTCATGAAAAAACGCAGGCTTTTCTGTGAGCTTTCGCCGCTTTGCTATAAGATATCGCTGCGTAAGGAATATCTTCTGCGTGATCTTCATGATATGCGTGGCGGAGAGAAATTCGCATCCTGCATCAACACTGTGCCGTTGCCTGCGGTGGTGAAGAGTCACAGCTCCGTCATAATGCGAAACCTCAACGGTGTTGATCCTCAGCTGCAGAAAAATAAGGCTATAAATCTTCGCCTTGCAGTGGAGAAGATAAACGGCATCGTTCTTCAGCCGGGGGAGACATTTTCCTTCTGGCGGCTTGTGGGAGATCCTTCCGAAAAGCGGGGCTACGCCGAAGGGCTTGTGATAGATAAGGGCAGGATATCCCGTGGCATAGGCGGCGGACTCTGCCAGCTGGCAAATCTCATCCACTGGATGGTGCTGAACAGTCCGCTGACGGTTACGGAACTGCACCATCATTCAGATGCACTGTTCCCCGATTCGGGCAGACGTGTGCCGTTTGGTACGGGCACCAGCGTGTTCTATAAGAATGTAGACTATCGTTTCACGAACACCACCGACCGTCCTGTGCAGCTGCTGTTGTGGCTGACAGATACCGAGCTTTGCGGTGAGCTTCGCAGCACGGAGCCGTTTTCGTTCATATATCGTATAACCGAGCATAATCAGGGCTTTGTTGAGGAGGACGGAGTGTTTTATCGTGTAAGTCAGGTATATCGCCTGACGCTTGATAAGGAACGCAGCATCGTAAAGCGTGAACTGATACTGGATAATCATTCAAAGGTAATGTATGATTATTCGCTCATTCCCGAGGATAAGATCATGACACCGAGACTCAGAAAGCTGCCCGAGATCGCAGAATCTTTACATAATTAAAAAAGGAGCGGAAAGACTGGTCTCCCATAAAGAAGTATTCATCATTCAGAGTAAAGGTTGCGTAAAATTACGCAACCTTTCTCTTTTTGCAATATTCCTGCCTGTCAGCAATAACCGTAGCCGTTGCCGCCTTAAATCTGTAAACAATATCAATCCTCTGTTGCCTGTGTCCGCTTGATTTGTCGGGAGCGTAAACAACGATTTTCTCAATAAATTCGTGCATTACTTCAGGCGTGAGTTCTTTTACTTGTGTACGGCTTCGGATAATATCCAGAAATTTCTCTACATCGGCTCTTTTCTGCTCGTTATTATCAATGAAATCGGATATTACAGCAACCGCCTGTTTCAGCTTGCGTTGTTCATCTTCGTATCCTTTAGACATTATCTGAAACCTTTCATCAGAAATCTTTCCCGCAACATTATCCTCATAAAGCCTTGTAAACAGCTTGTCCAGTTCGGCAATTCTCTTTTCCGACTGGTCAAGCGTTTTTCTTGCCTTTTTGAGTTCGGCAAACCTTACCGCAGCAGAGGCCTCTACCGCTGTTTTAAGAAAATCATCCTCATTGTTATGCACGTTATCAAGCAGCTTGTTGATTTCAGTAAGCACGATTTCTTTCAATACCGCTGTTCTGATATAATGAGCCGAACATTCATCCTGAAATTTTGCATAATGAGAACATTTCAAATGCTCCTGCTCCGAAGTAAGACTTTGCGAACGGCACAGATACATTTTTGAACCGCAATCGGCACAGAACACAACTCCTGAAAAAGGACTTATCTCACCATTTTTCTGAATTCTCCGTTTGTTCTGTCGAAGTTCCTGCACCAAATCAAAATCTTTCTGTTTGATAATGGGTTCGTGCGTATTTTCAAAAATCACCCAATCGGTTTTATCGTTCTTGACTTTTTTCTTGTTTTTGTAGGATTTACGTCGGGTTTTAAAATTTGCTGTGTGCCCTACATATTCAATTTTCTCAAGAATGTCCGCAACAGTTCTCGCAGACCAGCGATATGGTTTATCATCTGGAATTGTACCATTGCTTTTGAATTGCCAGTATGCTGTCGGTTTAAGGATGTTTTCTTCCGTGAGCATTTTAGCAATTCTCAACGGTCCGTTTCCATCAATGCAAAGTTTGAAAATTCTCTTGACAACAGCCGCCGCTTCTTCGTCAACCAGCCAAATGTTTTTATCCTGTTCAGATTTGACATATCCGTAAGACGGTAAGGTAGCAAGTGGCTTTCCCGATAATCCTTTTGCTTTGAAAACTGCTCTTACCTTCTTGCTTGTGTCTTTGGCATAAAAATCATTAAACACATTGCGGAACACCATCATTTCGTTCTCGCTTTTTGCAGTATCAACATTATCATTGATAGCAATGTATCGAATATCATAATCGGGGAAAATAAGCTCAATATATTCGCCTGTTTTAAGATAATCTCTACCAAGTCGTGACAAATCTTTGGTGATGATAGTTCCTATCTTGCCGTTTTCCATATCCGTAATCATTCTCATAAAATCGGGACGTTGAAAATTTGTACCGCTGTAACCATCATCTATGTAGAACTGCGGATTGGGGAAACGGTTGTCCTCTGCATATTTCAGAAGAATAGCTTTCTGAGACGAGATTTGTCAAGAGGTTTTTCTGCGAAAATAAGTTTTATAAATCTACAAACCATTGTTGTAGCAATAGTTTCTCGTGCTTAGTCTATTGGATTATGTCAGATGTTCTGACCAATTTTCTCAATGACAAGGTTAATTTAAATAGTATTGATGAATAATTAAAATCATCGTTGTACAAATCAAACAAATTTGCGACTTTAAAATATATGCTTAATTATTGACATTTTACCCCAAAAGCATTGCAAATAATAAAAAAATATGATATAATATAAAAAATAAATTTATAAAAAGGGGTTGACAAGCCGATGAAACTGTGCTACAATGCGACAGACAGACAGACAGACAGACAGACAGACAGACAGAGGCTAATACTGCCCTTTTCGGCTTGTGCAATATAAATATGTTAACAATCGCTTTTAAGGCTTGATGTAATAATCAGGTCTTAAAGGTGTTTTTATATTAGGAGGATTACTATGAATAAAAAAACTGCTGTTGAAGTATATTTATCCACAGTATTCAAATGGGGTCTTATTATTTTGGTAAGTGCCTGTATGTGTGCCACTTTGGTGTTCAATACTGAAAAATTATTTGGGTTATACCCTGACGTTCCGTGGCTGGCGACTATAGGACTTGCTGTAATGGATATTTTTTTCTTTTCTGTTGCGGTCTTAATTGTCAGAACATCGTTTGATAAAGACGGATATCTGAAAGAAGGTCGTTTGAAATTAGGAAAGATTTTCTCAATGGCGGTACTCATTATTCAGTGGAATTACCTGCTGTATATGATTCCTACCAGAACCTTCTGGGGCTTTTTGTTCTTCTTCCTTATTTTGGTAGCATTCTTTTTGGATATAAAGATGTTACTGATAAGCGGTCTTGCATGTATGGCTTCATTGTTTATCGGATGGTTTATACGGGGAACAGACCTTCTTCCTGTAAAAGATGAATTGTTTATTACCGATATTTTACTGTGTGTTATTGCATTGGTGTTGTCATTATCGGGACTTATTATTTTCGTGTTCTTTGTTGCTCGCTTTCTTGTGAATGCTAAAAAAGACGAAATAGAGCTGGTGTTGAATTCTGTACAGCAGCTTTCGGAAAAGCTGGCATCGGCAAGTGCTACGCTGTCTGAAATTGCATTAAATGAAAGAAAATCTGCCGAAGATTTAAACGACACAAGCGTACAGCTTTTGCACAACAGCAATATGCTTAGCAACAGAACAGGCGAAAGCCTTTCAAATCTGGATGAACTGAACAGATGGGAAATTACGGTTTCTGAGAATATCGGAAAAGTTGAAGATGCTTCCAAGACCCTTTTGGAAAAATCCAAAGATAATGAATTACTGCTTGGTAATCTTCAGACTGCAAATAATGAGGTTACCGAAGCAATGGCTTCAACCAACGAAGCGGCTAACAAGCTTGCGGCTGCTGTTCAGGAAATAAGCGTTGCTTTAAAGTTAATCAATGAAATTTCAACAAATACACACTTGCTTTCAATAAATGCTTCAATAGAGGCAGCTCGTGCAGGTCAGGCAGGTAAGGCTTTTGCGGTAGTTGCACAAGAGGTTGGCGAACTTGCTAATAAAACCAAGATGTCTTTGGAACAGATTGAACATATAATAAACAGGGTTCAGAATAATGTAAGCGAAATTACAATGCATATCCAAGATAATTCAGGTAAGCTAACCAAACAAAACGAGTATTTCTCTGATGTGTTCAGCGGAATGGAGAAGATGGGAGAATTGCTGAAAACATCTTCTGAAGCAGTAAGTCTGATGGGAGACGCATATGCAAATCAGGAAAAGGTTATTCAGAACACAGTACAGATTAATCAGGATATAGCTGATAGCATACATACCGAAAACGAGCAGTTTGTGTCAATCACAAATATGGCGGAAAGTAACGCAAATGACATTAAACGTATGACAGAGCAAATTGGTTCTATAAATGTTATGGTAGAAGAAATAAATAATCTGTTGTCTGTATAATCAAAAAAATATTCTATAAAACCTCCGCATACGAATTGCCGTATGCGGAGGTTTTCACTACCTCGCACCCCTACTTTTCTTCTTAGGCAAAGTGTGAGGCTTTTCTTTCTGCACAGCAAGCTGTCTTAATTTCTCTCTGACAGACCGATTTTCCGCCTCCTCATTCAGTAGCTTGACCGTCTTTGTTCTGCTTTCAGACATAAGCTGTGGGCTGTAGTTATTGCCGTAAAGCTTCTGCAAGCGAAGCGCCGCATTCTTGTCACTCTCCGAGCGCAAGCCTTGCCGTGCCTCGTATAGTTCGGCTTGGTCAAGCTTCGCCGCATCTTCCTTTAGCTGTGCATATTTTTTCAGAGCAGAATTAAGCTCCGCTTTGAATTTTTCATTATGCTTTTCAAGCTCGCTAAAATTTTTCTCGGCTCTGTCAATATCATTTTTCACATCTGAAATGCTGATATCACCCTCGTACTGCAACCGTTTCAACACAGCCGTTCTCTCCGAACGCAGTTCCTCTAAAAACTCGGTAAGCTCTGCAATTTTAGTGGTAAGTTTCTTTTTTCTCGGTAAATTCCAGAACGGCAGACTGTCCCTTTCAGTAATAACATTCCTGCGTTCTTTTTCGTTTTCGGTAATCTTCTCTGTAAGAGCGTCATATTTTGCTGTTTCGGATTTTGTGACGGAAAGATAATCGTTTAAGCTTGCCCGACCGTTACGGATATGCCCAAGCTGATAGCAGTACACGGTAACATTCTGCCGTACCTTTTCCATTGCCTCCGCCATATACGGAACGGTCTTTCTGACTGCATTTGTCAGCTTTTTCACTGTTGACTTTAACTCACGAAGCAAAGCATTGTCAGCTTTAATCTGCCTGTTCAGTTCACAGCGTTCGGAAATAATGCCTTTCTTCTCCAGCACTCTTGCGGTCACACCCTCGTGAACGGTAGGCTGTTCAGATAAACCACGTTCGGCGTGACTGCGGCAGTCAATACGCTCCTCTTGTCCCGATAATTCAAGATATCGATTGGAAATATCCTCCCAAGCCTTGCGCCACAGCATAAGCTGTTCCTCGCTGTTCCAACGCTCCGCAATTGGATTTTGTCTGCCGTATTTTGTGCTTTTGGGATATTTTGATACACGCTCATAACCTTGCGCTTCAGCGACAGATGGCTGCATATATACGTTCTTTCTGCCGACCTTGTATTGATACTGCTTCTCCCAACCGTCAGCCTGTGCCGCTTTGAACTCGGTGGCAGTAAAGCCTTTTTCTTCTCCGTTCCTTATGCAGAGATATTCTTTCTCGGTTTTATGCTGCCATTTCCCTTGATTATCTAAAGGTCGCACTGTCAGCATAATGTGGACGTGAGGATTGTGCCCGTCGGTATCGTGAATTGCAACGTCGGCACACATTCCGTCAGCAACAAAATTGCCCTTAATAAATTCTGTAAGAAGCATTACCCAGTCGTCTCTATCAAGCTCAATAGGTAAGGCAACCACAAACTCACGGGCAAGCCTGCTGTCCTTTGACTTCTCGGCTTCTTCAACGGCATTCCACAAAACTGCACGGTCTGCCCATTCGTGCGGAGCGTTGTCGGGCAGAAAAATCTGCTCCCACACAAGCCCTTGCTTTTTAGTAAAGTCGTGCTGAACGCCGTCGTAGTCGTTGAGAATTTTCGAGCAGCTAAGATACGCCGAAGCCGCTACAGCCGAACGCCCTGTCCCTCGGCTTACAACCTTTGCTTCAAGATGATAGATTGCGATAGCTGTCACATCCTTTCGTTTTTGTGTAAAAAGGAAACGGCTTCCGCAGAAGCCGCACTCCCTCGGAGAGCGCACGTTTTCCATAGGAAATACCACCACCGCACCAAAATGGTGCGGTGGTGAGTAAGTGCGCCCTTCGGGTAACATAAAAGGGACGCTCGGTTTCCCGAACGCCCCTCAATCTTTAGGTATGCTTTATCAATCCGCATAAATAGTTCTCCAATTCTTCAAGGCTCATCAAAGCAACCTGTGGAAAAATCTTCTCTAAAACCGCACCCTCTTGGATAAGCCGCCTTGTTCGTTGCTTTCGCTCTTTTTGACGACCACGCATTTCAGCTTCTTCAAGTCGGTGCTTTGCCTGTAACAATTTCTTTTCGGTTTCTGTCATAAAGTCCTCCTGTGATATTAAAAATTCGAGTACGTGATAGCACTTTTTTCTTACATTTTTTCGTGATAGCAAAAAGCCCCTGATTGATATCGTCTGAATATCAATCAGGGGTGGAATTGGTATTATGCTGTTTTCTTTTTTGCTTCCTGCCGATAAAATTTAGCACGGCAGTTTACACAGCAGAACATAGCATTTGAACGGGTAGATTCAAAAGAATTGCCGCAGCATTTACAAGTTAGCTTGAACGGCTGACCTACAACGTGCTCGCCCGACTTCATTTTCTGATAGCGTTCACGGCTCTTGATTCTATGTCTGCGGAGCTGTTCCTGTCGCCTTTCTTCTTCAGGTGTAAGCTGTTCTTCGGGAAGTTCAAATCTTCCGATGAAATTAAAATATATTTCAACTTCCTGAACACGTTCTCCGTCAATTTTTTCGGGAGTATGAACAATAATTTTATCAATAAACTCATTTATCATCGGTGCTGTCAGTTCTGAAAAATCAGTATATTTTTTCGCAAGCTCTGTAAATTGCTCAGCATTTTCAGCGTCTTTTTCAAATGAGGATAACTGCACTTCATCAGACTTAACCGAAGCCTGCAGTTCTTTCTGCTCTGCTTCATATTCGGAAAGTAAGCTGTCAAAGCGTTCTTCGGATATGCGACCCACGGCAAAGGATTCATACAGCTTTTTGATAATAACGTCAAGCTCGGATATGCGCTTTTGATCTTTGTTCAGTTTCTGCCTGATGCTTTTTGCCGTTTCTTCCTGTTTAATCTGCGAAGCACAGCGCAGTTTTTCCATAAATTCATCATGATTGGATACGGCGTAGGTGCTGACCATGCGGACAGCGTTCAGAATAAGCTCGTTTAACGCTTTTGTGGAAATGTGATGATTACTGCAAGCGTCTGTTCTTTTCTGCTTCGCCAGAGTGTGCGCCGAGCAGTCGAAAAAGTCGGACGGATACGGTTTCTTTCCGCTTCCTTTTGTGCGATGGTTATACAGCTTTGCTCCACAGTCGGCACAGAATAAAAGTCCCGTCAGCGGATTTGCTTCACCAAGCGTATCAATTCTCCTCGGAGTTTTACGAAGCTTCTGTGCAAGCTCCCACGTTTCCTTATCAATAATGGCTTCGTGGGTATTTTCAAATATAAGCCATTCCTCTTTTGGATTTTTAACAGAAGTCTTATCCTTGTATGAAGCCTTATGGGAACGGAAATTAACCGTATGTCCCATATATTCGGGCTTTGACAAAATCTGACCGACAATAAAGCCACTCCAGTTATACGGATTTGTAAATTCCTCTTTGTTTTTCCATACGCCGATACCACGCTTGCCGAAATAAACGGCAGGGGTTTCAACCTTGTCATCAAATAAAATCCGTGCAATGTCATAGGGACCCTTGCCCTCTATTGTCAGGCGGAAAATTCTGCGGACAACAGCCGCCGCTTCTTCATCAACAAGCCACTTATTCTTGTCATTCGGGTCTTTCTTGTAGCCGTAAATAGCGCTGTTAGTGATAGGTTTTCCCGATTCGCCCTTTACACGAATGGAAGTTTTCTGCTTGCGGCTCAAATCACGCAAATACCACTCATTCATAATATTCAGAAACGGCGCAAACTCATTGCTGTTCTGGTCATCGCTGTCCACGCTGTTGGCAATGGCAACAAAGTGAACACCGTGCTGACGGAACATAACCTCGGTGTAAAAGCCTGTCTGTAAATAATCTCTGCCTATTCGTGACATATCCTTTACAATAACGTGCGCTACGTTTCCGCTTTCGATATCCGACATAAGCTGTTTCCACGCAGGGCGGTCAAAATTGCCTCCGCTCCAACCATCGTCGGTGTAGTGACGGCAGTTCGTATATCCCTTTTGCTCTGCGTAGCTTTCGAGATATTTTTTCTGATTCACGATAGAATTGCTGTCGCCAATCTGGTCGTCGTCACGGGATAATCTTTCGTATAGTGCTGTAATTTTTTCGGACTTTTGTCCCACAGTCTGTAATCTTGCCATAATCAGGCGCTCCTTTCAGACTGTCGGCTCATTTGTGGTAAATTCATTATACCACACTTTTCGCCGTTTGCCAATATCTCATTTTTAATAATTCGTATAATTTTATCCTCCATTGTTTCCGTACCGTTTTCGCTGAATGCGATTTTTACCTTGTAGGTCGTATTCCCGATACGCCTTGTCATATATGAAATGTTTTCGTTTCTTGTCATTATTTGTGCCTCCCTGTCTTGATAATTTCTCTTTGTTGGTGTATAATTGATATAGTTCCATTTACCGTAATCTGATAAGCTGTTTTAACAGCAAATATAGATTACGGATATTTCTCGGTTCATTGGCGGTTTTCTCCTTTCACGAATGATAAAAGTAATATATATTCATCAAAATATATTACTTCCTCATAAATAGGAGAAATACAGGGCAGTTTGCGGAACTGTTTTTGCAGAAAAAAAGAAAAATATTTCTGATATTTTCAAAGGGAGGTTTCTGCGGTGTATAGCGACAACGATATATATGAAGATGGAACCGACCTTTCGGAAGAAGGCAGGCTACAGCTTGCAAAGGAGCAAAGTCTGATTGAAGAAATGGAAGATGAGGCAAATACCACAAATGACGATAACGAGCCGCCGCAAAGAAAGCTGCTCCGACGGGAATTACAGGCTCAGGCGCTTGCACGTTTGGAGGATTCCGCACGGACACAACAGGACTTTGAACGGGTTGTGGCTTGGTGGGACAGGCTGGACGCAAACAGAGAACGCCGTGAGCGTTATCACGAAATCAGTCGCAGCGGTGATGACGTTCCCCTTGATTACGGTGCTTCCGCCGATGCACTTTACTTTCCCGATTCCCTTAACAGCGTAATCGAAAAGCAAATCCGCAAAGGAGATTTCATAGACGCAATTTTCTATTGCCCTTACGATATTCATCAGCTTGTGACTGAGGAATATCTGTCGGAAATTCTTCAGGAGCTGTCGGACGACCACAAGCTTTTGCTGTTTCTGTGCGCCGTAAGGCAGTTAAGCAGTGCAAAAATTGCCGAGATAAAGGGGCAGTCAGACCGCAATATCCGCAAGATACGCAATACAATGCTGAAAAGGATAAGAAAAAAACTGCTCGCCGCACTTACTGAAAAAGCGCAGAAGCAGTTGACATTGCTTGAAAAAGAATTTTTAAAAGAAAACGGTATTGATTTTGATAAGAAGAAGTAGTATAATGGTAATACAAATTTGGATTTACAGATTACACAAAGAGGTGATACAGTGAAGGCTTTATTTGAACGGACAAGCTCAAGCTGGGTTAAATACAGCGAATATGAATGGAGAACTGCGGAGGATGGTACGCTTTACCTTACTCCGACAGCGACAGCTCAGCCAAGTGTTTACGACCCGTTGAGCGAATACGGACAGCTTGTTCTTGACGCTATTTGCATAGGACGAATGGAAGCGGACAAGAAAACAGATACGGAAATTCAGGACGCTATCCGCATATTTGCCGAAAAATACGGCTTGCTGGGACTTATGACAGCTCTGCCTACAACTCCCTCTTTTATGGATTATGAAGCGGTATACCTTCCCAAAAATCACTTTATACGGGAAGAAACAATGTCAACCGAAAGCTATCTCGAATTATTCTTCCCATTTGACACACCCGACGTAGTCAAGCGTGGCGTGGAATCGGTATGGAACGTCAGCAGCGACCGCACTATGGTTGCGCTGGCTATGACTATGAGCGACAAGCCCATAGCGGTAAATATGAGCTTTCAGCGTGAATATGCGGAAAGGTACGAATGGATAAAGCGACAGCTTCAGGACATTACCTTTACTTATCTTACTTCGGTGATTTTTTACGAGGACTACGATATGCTTTCGCCTGAGCAGCGGCTTCTTATGCAGCAGGGTATGGAGGCTTTCGGCGGTAATGCACCGACTTACAGAATTGCTCTCCTTGACAAGCCGACGATTGTGTGGGATTTTCATTCCCTTATACTTGGAATACAGATGATGTTCAGCTTTATGCTGACGGATACCGACAATCCCATACGCTTGTGCAAGCATTGCTCAAAAGCCTTTATTGCAAGCAGACCCAGCGCTGTTTTCTGCAGTCCGCAGTGTAAGAACAGGTTTAATGTTTATAAGAGCAGAGCGAAGGAAAAGAAAGAAGGTGACAACGAATGAATGAAGAATACAGACTTACACCTTATGAAACAAGGGAAATTTTATTCTATAAAACCGACAACGGCGATGTGCGTGTCGAAATTCTTTTGTATCAGGAGAATTTATGGCTCACGCAGACCAAACTGGCAGAGCTTTTCGATGTTCAGAAACCTGCTATTTCAAAGCATTTAAAAAATATTTTTGAATCGGGCGAGCTTGATGAAAATTCAGTTGTTTCCAAAATGGAAACAACTGCGACAGACGGAAAACGATACACCACGAATTATTATAATCTGGACGCAATTATCGCTGTCGGTTATCGTGTCAACTCTAAAAAAGCGACCATGTTCAGAATCTGGGCAAACCGTATATTAAAGGAATTTATAATAAAAGGTTATGTAATGGATGACGAACGGCTGAAGGAGCCTGAAAACTTTTTCGGTAAGGATTATTTTGAAGAACAACTTGAGCGCATTCGTGATATCCGTTCAAGCGAACGCCGTTTTTATCAGAAAATCACCGATATTTATTCCCAATGCAGTGCGGACTACGATGTCAATAGCCCTATAACAAAGGATTTCTTTGCAACAGTTCAGAACAAGCTTCACTATGCCGTAACTCATCATACCGCCGCAGAAATAATCTATGAACGTGCTGATAGTGGAAAACCGAATATGGGGCTTACAACTTGGAAAAATGCTCCGCAAGGTCGTATTCGCAAATCCGATGTTACTGTTGCCAAGAATTATTTGAATGAAACAGAAATGTCTGATTTGAATGAGATTGTAACAATGTATCTGGATTATGCGGAACGTCAGGCTCGCCGAGGTAATATTATGTATATGCAGGACTGGGTTGAACGTCTGGACGCATTTTTACAGTTTAATGAAGAGGATATTCTGCACGATAAGGGAAAAGTAACCGCCGCTATCGCTAAAGCTTTTGCCGAAAGTGAATTTGAGAAATTCCGTGTTTTGCAGGATAAGACTTACCAAAGTGACTTTGACAGGCTTGTAGCTGATACGAGTGATTTATAACGCAAAACCGCCTGAACTTCGTTTTTTACCGAAGCACAGGCGGTTGTTGTTATATTATCGGCTCCTTTCTAAAAACTGCTGTTCTATTCACCACAAACGAGCCGCAGTCAATATGTATTGGATGGCAGAAACCACCCTTTACATATTATCACTTGGTTGGTGATACTGTTGCTCTCACCTTGTAAATCATCGTCGTTGCTTAATCGACAATATAACGCTGTAATTTTATTTACCATATAGTCCTCCTTACCTATAAAAACTACAGCGGATTATGTTACCTTTATTATATCACATCTCCAAGAATAATTCAAGATGGTAAAGCATGAAAGTATAAATAATCCGCTGGTTTTTACTACGCTGCAAATTGCAGACTCTCAACATCTCTCGAAATCAGCCGCTTGATAATATCATCAAGGGTTTCCTTGCAACCGAGGTTGAAGTGCGTTTCAACTATGTAAGTGGTATGTCCG
The DNA here is from genome assembly GCA_045532595.1 of Oscillospiraceae bacterium. GTDB lineage: Bacteria > Bacillota > Clostridia > Oscillospirales > Ruminococcaceae > CAG-115. Next base: position 21,079 of record JAZSGG010000118.1, read on the forward strand.
ATTTTGTATTCGGAGATGTTTGGGGCAAGTGAGGTATTTTCCTTACTTGCTACGGTGGTATTCCTGCATACATTTCTAATCATTTAACCTCCCTGCATTAAGCACTATATCTCCCCGAACTGCGATAAGCATTCGGTTCGGTTTCTATATCTTCTTCATCATCACTTCCATTAACACCAGAAGTGATATTCTCAATCCTTTCA
>JAZSGG010000026.1:0-4151 GCA_045532595.1 Oscillospiraceae bacterium
CTTGGCTCACAGAACGACATGGCTACACCGACTTCTGTCTGTAAAGCTCGGATATGCAGTTATCCATGGTCTGCATTCCCGGCGATGACTGCAGAATAGTGTCGATCTGATGAGTCTTTTCCTCTCTGATCATTGTGCGAATTGCACTATTCATTGTCATGATCTCAAATGCAGGCACCAGTGTGCCATCCACAGACGGCAGCAGCTGCTGAGATACAACGCCCTTCAATGTCATGGAAAGCTGTATGCGGATCTGATGCTGCTGATTTATCGGGAAAACGTCAATGATACGGTCGATAGTACTTGCCGCTCCGAGCGTGTGCAGCGTCGAAAGCACGAGCTGTCCGGTCTCTGCAGCGGTCATAGCAACACTGATCGTCTCATAATCACGCATCTCGCCTAGCAGGATGACATCGGGAGACTGTCTGAGTGCAGCTCTCAATGCATCAAGATAACTCTGGGTATCGAGATCTATCTCACGCTGGCTGATAATGCTCTGATCGTGACGGTGCAGGAACTCTATAGGATCTTCTATAGTTATTATATGATTCTTCAGCGTTCTGTTGATACGATTAATTATGCAGGACAACGTAGTGGACTTGCCACTGCTTGCCGCACCTGTAATAAGAACGATACCGCCTTTGCACTTGCTGAACTCCATTACCTGATCCGGTATACCGAGCTTTTCGGCATCGGGAAGCTCAAACGGCACAAAACGCAGAACTGCTGCATAAGAGCCTCTCTGCTTATATATGTTCGCTCTGAAGCGTCCGAGTCCGCTTATCGAGAAAGAAAAATCCATCTCACGCTCGGGAAGCCTGTCATTTTCAAGAGTCAGATTCGCCAGCGCAAAGATCCTGCGGACTATCTGTTCTGTATCCTGCATGGATAAAGGCTTATCGCCCATGCGAGATATCGAACCATGCGCCTTATAACTAAGCGGCGCACCGCAGACAATAAAAATATCAGAGGCAGACTTCTCTACCATTTCTTTAAGTATATTAACTAATTCCATATTTACCCCCAGGATCAATTAAACATACTGCCATCCCATACGCCCAGAGGTTCTTCACTCTCTTCGGCTGAGGATGCTACGCTCTTCCACTCATTGATGCGATAACGCTCGCCATCTGCGGAAAAGCTATAAAATGTAACACTGACTTTCAGGCACAACCTGTCATTTATATACTCTGTGAATTCCGCTGTGATTCCCTCAGGAGAATTTCTGAGCTTTACATCGGGCATATTCTCCTCACACAGTGCGGTGAGATCATCTTCAAAGAAGCCCTGCGAAGCTATCATGGCATACCCATCCAGTATTTGCAGCTTTTCCTTTGCCCTGCCGTCAGCTGCATAATATTCAGATGTATAGGCTGCACTTTTGGTATTCAGCACTGTATTAGCACCTGCAGCCTGATAGGATAACACCGCAAGCACCGTAAGGCATATAACGGCAAAGATCATTATCAGCGAGACATAGCCAACGCCCATGCCTGAGCTTCCTATGCTGTTCTTCCTGTCACTCATCTGAGGCACCTCCCATCTCAGGGATATACGCACTGCAGCACAATGAAAACAGCGTTGTCTCCCCTGTAGTGAAATCCATCTGAAGCCTGGAAAGCCGACCAGCTTCGCTTATGGTTTCCGATATCTCGGAAAGCTGCAGCGTTACAACGCCGTTTTCTGATACTGCCATCTCTTTATCAAGATATATCACCGTATCCTTATCGGCATCTGTATCAGTATTGAATACAAGCTTAACAGTATCCGAGATATCGCCCGTTACAGAGTAACACTCTGCTACCGACTGCGCACATATCATCGCCTTTTCGGTGAGTGAGCCGAGCTTCTGCTTATTATCAGCCGCCACAAACACCTGCAGGATCACCGCCGCAGATATGGCAAAGAACAGCAGCACGCACATAAGCTCCACAAAAAAGAGATTTGCAGGCCGCATCAGTGCCTTGTTTTTCGTCTTTTCCAGTATGCTCACCCTTTCCTGAGAAGCACTGCAGAACTACTTGCGCCCTGCGTTATGCTTATCTCGTACATATCACCTGTATCAATAACACTCATACTATCAATATCAAGAACCACATCTCCGCCTGTGGCAGATCGTTCTCCGTCAACAGAAATGCTCTTTTCATACAGGCTGCCATTTTCATTGTAGATAACGCTGCATATTCTGCCGCTCTCTACCACGATACCGCTGCCACCTTCTATGATCTCAACAGTATCTGCGGAGCGTATCTTATTAGATATATAACGGATAGCAGCCGAAGAGCCGTATACACGCTCATAGCCGCTGCTTATCCTGCTATAGGTTCCCGCAGCAGCACCGATTATTATCAGCATGCATATCGTGAACACCAAAAACAGCAGCAGACTTGCAACTGTATTGAGAACACGGGAAGCAGAACAGCCTTTGTAATCCCTCATCTTACTGCAACCTTTCTATCACTGTAACCGTAGGACGGATATTTGCTGCAAAGCAGTCATAATGCACGATATATTCCGAATCATCGTAACGTACTGCATAGTTTTCTTTCAGATAATCAAGGCTTTCGGGATATACGCCCTCAATAGAATAGCAGAGCGTAATGCTGTTCTCCACCGACTGCTTCAGCGTTTCAAGACGCTGAGCCGACGCTGCAGCTTCTGTCCTGCTTACAGCCACAAGAAACCAGCACACGACCGCAACGAACATTGCCACAGCCGCTACGGAGATCAAAAGCCTTGTATTTAACTTAGTCTTCATATTTCCTCCGTCTCATTATCCGAGAGCTGACATAATATTCATCAGCGGAAGCATGATGGTGAGAAGTATAGCGCCTATCATCACAGCAAGCACCACGATTATCGCAGGCTCGACCATCGAAACAAGGTTGGAGAGCGTACGCTGAGCAGTGTCGCCCGTTCTGCGGCTGATCTTTCTCCACACCTCGTCAAAAGAGCCTGAAGTATATGCGATCTTCAGGGAACGAGAATATATCTTCGGCAGTATACCGGCACTGCATACAGCATCTGAGAAATACTCTCCGCCCTGTACTCTTTTCAGGCAATCGGCAAGCTTTGCTTTCAGCTTTTTATCTGTAATCAGCTCCATGCTGTATTCAAGAGCGTCCTCAGGATCAAGACCACTGGTTATCATAAGTGACATTGCATCTGCGAGCTTAGCTTCAGCAAAACACATAGAAATGCCTCTTGTTACGGGAAGAACAGAAAACAGTGCAAGCATTGCCTTCTTTACGGGAGGTATGAACAGTATCACCGCAAGCAGAACGATAAGTACCAAAAGGATGATAAGCACAGTCCCGCCTGCCGCATTTGCAAGAGAGACTGCATCTGTTACCGTGCTGCCGATATTTGCATCAAACTGAGCAAATATATCGGAAAACATCGGTATGATCTTCACGACCAATACAACAACTACTATAGTCATCATAAGCAGCAGCATAACAGGATGGAATACTGCATATCTTATCGAACGCTGCATTTCCGCACGGTTCTCATAGTATTCCGCAAGTCCTTTAAGAACATCATCAAGACGGCCTGTTACGCAGCCGATCTCTGCCATCTTTTCTGCATATTCGGGAAATGCTCCGCTCTCCTTCATTGCTGAGGAAAGAGTATCTCCCATACCTACCTTTTCCGCAAGGAAGCTGCACAATGCTTTTGTGCGGCTATTGCCGATGTCCTCGGAAAGTATCTCCAGCCCGTCGTCGATCTGCATGCCAGTGTTGACCATAAGGCTCAGCTGCTCGCAGAAATATGCGGTCTGTTCGTTATCCAGTTTTTTAAATCCTGACATATTTTCCCTCCTGCTTATCAATATCTGTAAACAGCTGAATAATTGCTGTCATTTGTGATATACTCCGCCATTGCCGCTTTATCTGCAGCACCTGCGTAGAAAGTTGAATCCACAAGGTTATAGCCACTTCTGGAAAGCAGCAATTCTGCAGATATCCAGCCCGTTTCTTCGGTGTATACTTCGTTCCATGCGTGATAGATATTATCCGCCGCATAACCTATTACAAGGCGGGAGGGTATATCCTGCGACCTTGCCATCGCCGCAAACAGCGATGCATAGTCAAAGCAGATACCGCTTCCCTTTGCCAGAACAGCGTCAGGCTTCGGGATATAGCCGCTCT
>JAZSGG010000149.1:0-10099 GCA_045532595.1 Oscillospiraceae bacterium
CGCTGGAAAAGGCGGTGGAGCGCCACAACAGCGGTGCTGCTCTCCCCGAAAGGGATTGCGGCTGTGCGGCAGAGGAGCATTCTCCCCCGCCGCAGGAAAAATGCCCCGAATCAAGGCAATGCAGCTGCACGGCGCAGCCACAGGGAGGTATGCTCGCCCCCCTCACAAAGGACAGGGATTTCCTGCTGCTCGCCGCCCTGCTGCTGATACTTATGCACGAAAAAGCCGATAAAAAGCTTATTATGGCGCTCGCTTTTGTGCTGTTTGCGTGAAAATTTCGGAAATTGCAGTCAGGTACTTGAAAAAAAACTGCGTTTCGTATATAATGATAGGTGTATGAATATTTCAAAGGCGATAACACAGTCAGAGTAACCGTGTCATCCGTCCCACAGAGAGCCGCAGGTGCTGGAATTGCGGCGTTCGGTATCGGTGAAGTGCGGCTGTTAGCCGATGGGGGGAAATCAGAGTATCTCCATCCGTATTCTCTGCGTTAAGGAGATAATGAGGGATTTTACGGCTTTCAGGCTGTCAATAATACCACATCTGCTTCTTCCTTGCATCTGCGGCATTCTTGACACCCTTTTCAACGGAGGCTATAGAATCTGAAACGAAGTGGAACAGCGACATCTCGCCTTCGTGCCGTTTTATCGGTACGGAGGCTTTTTTAATGCACTTTCTTTATGGAGGTACACAATGTTCAAGAAACTCAGGGAGGAGATAAACTCCATCAGGGAGCGTGACCCTGCGGTGCGTTCCGCATGGGAGGTCATCTTCCTCTACCCCTCTTTCAAGGCGGTGAGAGCCTACAGGCGTGCGCACTGGTGGCACGAGCATGGCTTTTACTTCATAGCACGCTGGATATCCCAGAATGCACGCAACCGCACGGGCATCGAGATACACCCGGGTGCGCAGATAGGCAAGGGTCTGTTTATCGACCACGGCGCAGGCGTTGTCATCGGCGAGACCACCATCATCGGCGATAACTGCACGCTGTATCAGAACGTGACCCTCGGCGGTACGGGCAAGGACGTGGGCAAGCGTCACCCTACCCTCGGCAACAATGTGATGGTCGGAGCGGGAGCGAGAGTTCTCGGCCCGTTCAAGATAGGAGATAACTCTAAGATAGCCGCAAACGCTGTGGTGCTGGAGGAAGTCCCCCCGAACTGTACGGCGGTGGGCGTGCCTGCAAGAGTCGTGAAGCGTGACGGCATCAAGGTGGACGTCTCCCCCAACAGCGATCTCGACCAGATCCACATCCCCGACCCCGTTTCCCAGCTCCTCTGCGAGCATCGCATGCAGATAGAGGCGCTTGAAAAGAAGCTGGAGGAAATGAGGAATGAGGAGTGAGGAATGAGGAATTATGGTGTCGCCTACGGCGACATATCACAATAACGGCTACGCCGTAACGTCGATCAGGATTGCGGCGCAGCCGCTTTGAAATCAGCGGCGAAGCCGCACCGGAATTCCTAATTCCTAATTCCTCATTCCTAATTATGACCCCCCCCTGTAACAAATTAATTATTTTTGGAGGTATAAAATATATGCAGATCTACAACACCATGACAAGACAGAAAGAGGAGCTTAAGCCCCTTACCGACGGCACAGTGAAGATCTATGCCTGCGGCCCCACAGTTTACAACCTTATCCATATCGGAAATGCGAGAGCGCTGTGCGTGTTCGATACACTGCGCCGCTATCTTGAATTCCGTGGCAACAAGGTATTCTATGTGCAGAACTTCACCGATGTGGACGATAAGATCATCAAGAAGGCAAACGAGCTTGGCATCACCGCTCACGAGGTATCTGAGAACGCTATCAAGGAATACTTCACCGACGCTGACGGTCTGAACGTGCGCAGAGCGGATGTCCACCCCAAAGTTACCGAAAACATGGATATCATCATTGATATCGTAAAGACCCTTATAGACAAGGGCTATGCTTACGAGGCTGACGGCGATGTGTACTTCTCCACCGCAAAGTTCAAGGAGTACGGCAAGCTCTCCCACATGCCGCTTGAAGACCTGCAGGCAGGTGCGAGAATCGAAGTCGGCGACAAGAAGCGTGACCCCATGGACTTCGCTGTGTGGAAGGCAGCAAAGGAAGGCGAGCCTTACTGGGAGTCTCCCTTCGGAAAGGGTCGCCCCGGATGGCACATCGAATGCTCCGCTATGTCCCGCCACTACATCGGCGACACCATTGATATCCACGGCGGCGGCGCTGACCTTATCTTCCCCCACCATGAGAACGAGATCGCTCAGAGCGAATGCGCAACAGGCTGCCCCCTCGCAAATGTTTGGATGCACAACGGCATGCTGAACGTGGACGGCTCCAAGATGTCCAAGTCCAAGGGCAACTTCTTCATGGTGCGTGATCTCTCCGCTGAATACGGCTATGAGCCTATCCGCTTCATGCTGCTCTCCGTTCACTACAGAAGCCAGCTGAACTACACACTAGAAGTTATCGAATCCTGCAAGGCTGCCCTGCAGAGACTCTACACCTGCCGTGACACTATGGCTCGTGCGCTGAACGCTGCTCCCGAGGGCGAGGCAACAGAGGCTGTTCTCGCTGACGTGAAGGCTGCCCGTGAGCAGTTCATCAAGGTGATGGACGACGACTTCAACACCGCAGACGGCATCGCAGCCATCTTCGAGCTTGTACGAAAGATAAACACCGCCATTGCATCGGGCAACGCCACAAAGGGCGATATAAAAGCTTATCAGGATGAGTTTACAGCATTGACAAATGTACTCGGTCTGCTGTATAATAATAAGGATGAGGAGATCCCTGCGGAGATCACCGAGCTTATCGAGCAGCGCAAGGCTGCCCGCAAGGCTAAGGACTTCGCCCTCGCAGACTCCATCAGAGATAAGATAACCGCTATGGGTTACATCGTTGAGGAGACCCGTCAGGGAACTATCGTTAAAAAGGCTTGATACCCCACCGAAAGGAAAACAGATTGAAAAAGATACTGGCGGCTGCCTGCGCCGCACTTACGCTTAGTCTTGCAGGCTGCTCATTCTCACAGGGAACATATAACGTGATGCATGAGTATGATTTCTCACAGATGGAGCTGGTGCAGCTTGAAGCTCCCGCAGAGGGCGATACCATTGCGATATTCGATACCTCCTGCGGCGAGATAAGAGCCGTGCTTTATCCCGAATACGCCCCCAACACCGTTGCGGCGTTCATCGAAAAGGCAGAATCAGGCTACTACGACGGCAAGGATATTGCTTTCGTTGTGGATAACCTGTACTTCCTCTCGGGCTGCACAAAGGACGAGAACGGAAACTACATCGGCAGGCAGAGCGACGACGAGCTTATCGAGGCTGAATGCAACGTGAACCTGTGGCCGTTCAAGGGTGCGCTGATGGCTTTCTCCGAGAAGGGCGGCTTCAGCGACGCACGCTGGTTCATCTGCAACGAGGAGGAGATCACCGAGGACGCCATCAACTCCCTGAAGGAATCCGCACAGAAGCGTGAGAACGAGCAGGAGCGTGTGAATCTCACCAACCTGTTCGATAAGTTCTACGAGATAGGCGGAAACTTCGGCGCTTCGGGCAGCTTCACCGTTTTCGGGCAGACCTACGAGGGCATTGAGGTCATCGAGGATATCTGCGCCGCTCCCACGGATGAAAACGGCATCCCCGTGAACAAGATGATAATAAACTCCGTCACCATCTCCGAATACTCGGCTGATGCGGAGACTACTGAATAAGGAAGTGTAACAGATGAAGATAAGAAACATGCTGCTGTGCGGTCTGCTGGCTGCAAGCTGTGCGCTGAGCGCAGGCTGTGCAAAGACAGACTCCACCGCCGCCTCCGACAGCGAAACTAAGGATGCGAACACATCCGTTTCCGATACCGCAGGCGAAGCAAGCTCCTCCGCTGTGGGCAACCTCGGCGATATCGAACTCAAGGCAGGCGACCTTATCGCAGAGTTCGTGATAGAGGGTCACGGAACGATAAAGGCAAAGCTGTTCCCCGAGATCGCTCCCAACGGCGTTGACAACTTCGTGAAGCTTGCAAACAAGGGCTTCTATGACGGACTCAACATCCACCGTGTGATAAAGGGCTTCATGCTTCAGGGCGGCTCCCTCAACGGCAACGGCACAGGCGGCGAGGCTGCGGGCGGCGGAAGCTTCGGCATTGAAACAAGCGAGAATATGCGCCACTTCTACGGCGCTCTCTGCTACGCAAACGCAGGCGGACAGAACACCTGCCAGTTCTATATCGTGAACAACAACGAACAGCAGGCGTTCGCAGACCACATTCAGGTACTCAGGGAAAATGCGGCGATATGCGAAAGCTACAAGGCAATGTTCGAGGAAGGCGCCGAGGGCTATCTCTACTACGAGGCTATGCGTCAGCAGTATGAGGCAATGGCGGCAGAGCTTGACGCAAGCACACCCGATGAAGTTAAGGCAAAGTACAACGAGACAGGCGGCACGCCCTCTCTCGACGGCGGCTACACCGTTTTCGGTCAGGTGTACGAGGGCTTTGACGTTATCGACAGCATCTCCGATGTTGCAGTAAAGGAAAACGCAGGCGGCGAGCTTTCCGAACCCATCACCACCATCACAATAAAGACAGTGAAGATAACAGAATACGCAGGATAAGCGTGAAAGGAAGTGCGCATTATGAAGATAGGACGTATCATCCTCAGTGCAGTTGTGGCTCTCGGATGTCTGCTCAGCATGGCAGGCTGCTCAAAGCCTGTATCCTCGGTGGGTAATATCGAGCCGATGACCTTCGTTGACGGCGACCTCATCGCCGAGATAAGCATCGAAGGCTACGGCACTGTAAAGGCAAAGCTCTTCCCCGACCTCGCACCGAACGGCGTGGAGAATTTCAAGCTGCTCGCCGAGCAGGGCTACTACAACGGTCTGAAGATACACAGAGTCTATGAGGACAACCTCATCCAGGGCGGCTCGCTGAACGGCGACGGCACGGGCGGAAAGGCTCTCATCAACACCAACGGCAAGTTCGGTCTGGAGACCTCCGAGAAGGCACGCCACATCTACGGCGCTCTCTGCTACGCAAACGTAAACGGTGATAACTCCACACAGTTCTTTATCGTGAACAACAAGACCTCTCAGGATCTCAGCACCTACGACGCCGAGCAGATAAGAGCAGCGGCTGCGGCTAACAAAGACCTCAAGGAAACCGTCGGCGATGACGATTCCGAGTACAACACCTATGTATACAAGGAAAAATACTACACCGCCCTTGCGGATATGATCGCCAACGCAACTCCCGAGACTAAGGCTGCTTACATGGGCGCAGGCGGTCTGCCCCTGTTTGACGGCGGCTACACCGTATTCGGTCAGGTGTTCGAGGGCTTCGATGTGCTGGATAAGCTCAATTCCGTGGAGCTTACCACCAACGCCTACGGCGAGAAGTCAAAGCCCGTGCAGGATATCGTGATATCCTCAGTAACGATAACCATTTACAAGACAAGCACCGCAGAATCCACCGCCGAGGCAGAGAACGGCGATAACGCCGAGGATAAGCCTGCCGACAAGTCCACCGCCGAAGCAGCAATTGCCGAAGCCTCCACAGCTCAGGCAGCAGCAAGCGCAGAAACTGCGATAGACACGACTGAAACTAATTAGGAATGAGGAATGAGGAATGAGGAATGAGGAATGAGGAATGAGGAATGAGGAATTAAGGTGTCCCCTTCGGGGACGGATCAAAATACGGCTGCGCCGTGACGTTCCTTTTCATTAAATTGTACTCACTATTCCCAAATACAACAACATAATATAACAGCGCCGCAACAGAACGTTAATCGCATGTTGCGGCGCTTAATTATTTTGTGGATGTATTCGGTACGAGCAAGGTTACGGCGCAGCCGTTTATAAATCCGTCCGACGGAGTCGGACACCATCACTCCTAACTCCTAACTCCTAACTCCTAACTCTCAAAAGTTCCGCCATGATGGTGGTGTTGAGTGCCATGGCGTCTATGGGGTAGATGTCACGGATGTAGCCGTGGTGATATTTTTCACGGAAATCCTCCACTATCTCCTCGTTGGACTTCCCTGCCATGATGCGTTCTGTGAAGAAATCGCACGCTTCCTCTGCGCAGCGCTTTGCGTTGTCGAGGTAGAAGCGGGTCTGCTGCTCGGTGAGAAGTCCCAGATGCGGCGCAACCATGCGCTTTATGGGCAGGCTGCACATCCTGTCGATGGATGCGAGGGAGGCTTCGTAGCTTACAAGGCAGCTGGGTACGATGCTCTCGCCGCCGTCGTAAACGCCCGTGGTCTCGGTGCCGAGAAGCAGTCCTCTCTCCTCGCAGAAGAACGCCACGGAGCATTTCGTGTGTCCCGGCATATTAAGCACGGTGAAACGCATCGAGCCTGCCTGAATGACGTCGCCGTCCTCACAGGGGATGTCCACACGCAGCTCGTCGCCGAGGAATTCGTACTCCGTCACGCCGCACTTCGCAGCGAACTTTGCATCCAGATCACGCATGACAGCTTTTGCGCCCTCACGCTTGAAGATGCCTGCCGCATAAGCTCCTGCCGCCACCTTTGCATCGGGGTATCTGCGCAGGATGTATGCGCTGCCGAGGGCGTGGTCGTAATGGGAATGGGTCAGGAAGATGTAATCCAGCTTCCGCTCCCCGAGGACGGCACGGATGTTCTCCGCAACGCCGTAGCCCGTGAAGCCGAAGCCTGTGTCGTAAAGGATTGCGGTCTCGCCGTCGTCAATAAGAAAGGCGCTGTCGCCCTTCTGCACTCTTACGTCTGTTATTTTAAGGTCGTTCATGTGGTTGCCTCTTTCATTCAGTTGTCAAAGAACATTATATTACTTTTTCCGACAAAAATCAAGCTAAGAAAAACACTAAGCGCTTGACAAATGGCGCAAAAGTGGTAAAATATAATATATAAGACTGTCGGAACCTCACCGCACGAAGTGCGGATTTGTTTAGGTCCAGCCTTTTTAAAGGCTGGTGGGGTGTGGGGCAAAGCCCCACAACTCGGCGCAAAGCGCCACCAAAAGCGTTCAAGGCGCTAAAGGGGTTTGGGGGAAAACAAGAGTTTTCCCCCAACATTTTTGATGGCTCAATGCCATCAAAAATGAAAATATGCTGCTTCGACAGTCTAATAAATCTCTCAAAGAAAGGTAACCATCATGCAGAACATAAAATGGAAGACCTGCTTCCGTGTGGGTCTTACGCTGATACTGGTGTATCTGTGCATCTACTACTGGGCGAGAGTTTCGGGCTTCATCGGCACGATACTGTCGGCGCTGGTGCCGCTCGTCATCGGCTGCTGCATAGCTTATCCCCTTAACATACTGATGAGCTTCTATGAGCGCCACTACTTCCCGAAATCACAGAAGAAGATAGTCACAAAAACAAGGCGTGGCGTGTGCCTTGTACTCGCCATCATCACCCTCATTGCCATCGTGGGACTCGTAATATGGCTCGTGCTGCCGCAGCTCGTTGAGTGTATCGAACTGCTGATAGATAAGTTCCCCGACGCCATGAACACCGCCGTTGCCCTGCTCGAAAAGACAGGCATCGTGCCTGAGGATATCATAGCCTCCCTCTCCACCGTGGACTGGCAGTCAATGCTCGGCGATATCGCAAAGGTGCTTACTTCGGGACTCGGCAGTGCAATGAACATCGTGATAAACACCGTGTCCTCCGTGGCTTCCACAGTGACCTCCACCGTTATCGGCATCATCTTTGCGGTGTACCTGCTGGCAGGCAAGGATGTCCTCGGCGCTCAGTGTACTCGCATGATGCAGAAGTACATGGGTGCAAAAATGTATATCAAGACAAAGTACCTCATCCATGTGGCGGACGATTCCTTCCACAAGTTCATCGTGGGTCAGTGTACCGAGGCTGTGATACTCGGTCTGCTGTGTACACTGGGTATGCTGATACTGCAGCTGCCTTATGCCCCGATGATCGGCGCACTTACTGCATTCACCTCGCTCATTCCCGTGGTCGGTCCGCTTATCGGCGGCGGTGTGGGCGCTTTCCTGATACTCACCCAGTCCCCCGTTCAGGCGCTGATATTCCTGATATTCATCGTCATTCTTCAGCAGCTTGAGGGAAATCTCATCTACCCTAAGGTGGTGGGTGATTCCGTGGGTCTGCCCGGAATTTGGGTGCTGGCTGCGGTAACTGTCGGTGCAGGCATCGGCGGAATACTCGGCGTGCTGCTGGGCGTGCCTGTGGCGTCCATCTTCTACAGACTGCTGAAGGAGGATATCCGCAGACCTAAGAAGCCCATCAGGGCGGCGGTAAAGACCTCCGAGCCTGTTGCAGAGCATCACATTGCGGCAAAGCCTGCGGCTGATATTGCTCCCGCTGAGGAGCCTGCCGCACAGCCTGCTCCCGAGGCTGAGCCTGTGGAAAAGGCTCCCGAAAAGCCTGCCGCTGAGCCTGTGAAGAAGTCCGCTCCCGCACCGAAGAAGAGCTATCCGCAGAAGAAAACGAAGCGTAAAAGATAATATTCACAGATGAATGAGAAAGTGCTTTACCATTCATCTGCGCCCGAGGTCATCCTCGGGCTTTTTTCTTGCTTAATAGCCGTAATACTTGCGCAGGATATCCTTTGTTACCTCGTCCATGTCGATGTTGCCGAGCCATCTTCTGCGCTTTTCCTGCTCCTCCTCACGCTCCCTGTCGTACTTCTCGGCAAGCTCTGCGCCCCTGTTGTAGAGCAGGGTCTGCAGGTAGCTACGGGGATTGCGCACGGCGTCTCCACGCTCCTGCATGGCGAGGATGACCGCCCGGACATCATCCTCATCCAGTGCGGCGAACGCCTTGTACACCGCATTTCCGTCAACTATACGACCGCCGATGCTGACAGGTATCGCTTTCAGGCAGTTGAACGTGATATCCACAGCCATATCCGTTATCTCCCTGCCTAATTCTACCCTGAGCTTTTCTGCATTTATCTGCAAACATACATCCTCGTAGCATTTCCTCGGCGGCTTGTTCAGCAGAGGCTCATCAGCTGTATTTCCCGAACTTTTCTGCTCAACCACCTCCCCCTCCTCCTCGGGAGGTGTAGCTTCAGTGGTGGTCGAGGAGGATGTAGAAGATATTATATTATTATTTTTATTATTTTGATTGATATTATTTTGTGTGTCATTTTCCGTATACGGATTCTCCATACATGGATTTTGAGAACATTGGTCCTTTTCTGCGTTCTCGTTTTCGGAACGCATATCCTTTTCTGCGTTCTCGTTTTCGGAACACATATCCTTTTCTGCATTCTCGTTTTCGGAACACATATCCTTTTCTGCGTTCTCGTTTTCGGAACACATATCCTTTTCTGCGTTCTCGTTTTCGGAACGCATATCCTTTTCTGCATTCTCGTTTTCGGAACACATATCCTTTTCTGCGTTCTCGTTTTCGGAACAAACAACTTCAAAAAAATCCAGATCTATTTTCCCGAAGCGACCTTTTGTGTCAATTGTGCGGGATCTGTGAATATATCCGTTCTTCTCCAGTTCGTCAAAATACCTGTATAACGCACTGAGGCTCACCCCCACAAACTTTGCCATGCCACGCATGGAGAATCTCCAGTCATCGCTGAGGGAAAGCACCATGAGCATAAACCCCTTAGCCGCCAGTGAGATGCGCTTATCCTTGATAAGCCTGTTGGATACGCAGGTGAAGTCCGAGTGATGCGGGTCACGGTGGATGGTCATCATTGCGCCACCCCCTTACAGCTCATCGAAGAGGAATGCGGTGTCGAGGTATTCCCTCAGCCGCTCCACGTTGATGAGTATCCTGCCCTCGGTGCGGATGGCGTTTATCCTGCCCTGTCGGGCAAGCTTGCGCACAAGGTACTTTGATAGTCCGAACATCTGCGCCGCCTGCGCAACCGTCGCCATGGTAACTGTTTTTTCGTTTGCGTTCATATTTTCCTCCTTACAGTTCAAAAGCATCGCAAAGGAGAACGTCCCCCCCTGCCTGAGGAAATAGTAGCACGAAGAAAACTGCAATTTACTGCAAATCGGAATTTGTTTTGCGGCGTCGAGCCGCAAAACAAACTGGGGGAAAACTCTTGTTTTCCCCCAGACCCCTTTAGCGCCCTGAACGCATTAACGGCGCTTTGCGCCGAGTGGTG
>JAZSGG010000040.1:0-2565 GCA_045532595.1 Oscillospiraceae bacterium
CATCTCCAACGAGGAGGAGTGCATGGTGATGGCGAACGACGCAAATCAGGACAAGATGGCAGCTTCCATCGCAAACGGAGTTTACAGCTACTTCGCCCGCAGCGGAATATCCTATTCGGGCGGCGGCAGCAGCGGAGTCCCTGTGGAGCCGACAGTGCCTGATGTGCCGGGCGTCCCCGACACCGACGAGCCTGCACCTGACACAGAAGAGCCTGTCGTTCCCGATACGGAGGAGCCTGTTGCTCCTGAAACCGAGGAGCCTGTGCAGCCTGACATCCCCGTGACAGAGGAGCCTGACGATCCCGAGACCGAGGATATCCCCGACGCCGAGACATGGGATCCCTGGGCAGACTGGGAGACCGAAGAGCCTTCCGATGATCCTCCGTTCTCAGGCGGAATCGAGAGCGGTGGCGGCGGAATTCCCGTAGAATGATAAAATTGTGCAGTTTTTAACCAATTTTCGTTGAAAAAAGGTTGAAAAATCCGAAAAAGTGTGCTATTATAAAGATGTCAGATAAATTTTCCTGTTTTTGCAGGATCAATATGTTTTTTTGAAAGGAATATTGAGTTATGGCAAAGGCAACAAAGAAGGCTGCTCCCGCAGCTAAGAAGACCGAAGAAGTAAAGGTTACAGCTCCCGTTGTAAAGGTAGCAGAAGCTCCCAAGCCCGTAGTTAAGGCAGAAGCTGCTCCCAAGGCAGTAGAAGCTCCCAAGGCAGAAGCTGCTCCTGCAAAGGTAGAAGCTGCCCCCAAGGCTGAGGCTCCCAAGGCAGAAGCAAAGGCACCTGCAAAGGCTCCTGCAAAGGCTGCCGCTAAGAAGGCTCCCGCAAAGAAGGCTGCTCCTAAGGCTGAGGCAAAGGCACCTGCAAAGGCTGCTGCAAAGAAGGCTCCCACTAAGAAGGCTGCTGCTAAGGCAACAGCTGCAAAGGCTCCTGCAAAGAAGGCTGCTCCCAAGAAGAAGGAGATCACCGTTCAGGATATCGCAGCTAAGCTCGCTAAGAAGCTGGACGCTAAGAAGGCTAAGAACATCGACGGTAAGGTTGCTGTTGACATCAAGCTTTACGGCGCATTCGAGGCTCACATGTACATCGAAGTAAAGGATAAGAAGCTGACAGTTGCTCCTTACGATTACATCGAGAACGATCTCGTTGCTGCTATCGCAGTTGAGAACGCTCTCGCAATCATCGACGGCAAGCTGTCCATCGCTGACGCTCTCGCAGACGGCAGACTGTACGCTGCAGGCAACATCGGCGCTGCTGCAAAGCTTGCAAAGCTGTTCTGATAACAGAAACTCAACCCTTTATGTAAAATACGAAGCCACTTCCGTTTTCACATCGGAAGTGGCTTTTTTATAGTTAGGAGTGAGGAGTTAGGAGTGAGGAGTTTTTGTGTCTGCTTCGCAGACGGATCAAAAATGACGGCTACGTCGTAATCTAGGTCAAACCCGTTGTATGAATACCTTTTGTACAGCGAACAGCCAATTGAAATCAGCGGCGAAGCCGCACCACAATTATTCATTTTTCAATATTCATTATTCAATATTCATTAAATACCGCTTGCGGTATTATACAAAGTGAAATATCCCTAGGAAAGGAGAATGGCGCTGCGCTTTATTGAATAGTGAATAGAGAATAACGAATAATGAATAATAATTGAGGTCGCCTATGGCGACGTATTTGAAATCAGCGGCGAAGCCGCACCACAATTATTCATTTTTCAATATTCATTATTCAATATTCATTAAATACCGCTTGCGGTACTATAAAAAGCCACTTCCGTTTTCAGTTGGGAAGTGGCTTTTTTTATAGTTAGAGTGATCGCATTGACGGCGTAGCTGTTATTGTGATATGTTACCGAAGGCATTTTGGGCGTTCGTTCGCAGAACGAACGTAGCGTTGACGGCATCGCCGTCAATGCGCTCACTCCTCACTCCTAACTCCTAACTGTAAGAGATACCGCTTGCGGTATTTAAGCTTCACATATTTCAGCACCTTGCTGTAGTAGATGGGGTCGGAAACGCCGCCGATAATGCCCACTATCGGGATGCCCTGAATAGTTTTCAGCAGCAGCATATCCATCGCAAAAGCAGAGGATGTGGCGGACATCTGCGCCTTGTATTCCTCCTCGGTCACGGTGAAGGCGCCCGATATCATCTCGTCCACCTCGGCGTTGCTCTGCGACCATTCCTCGCCCTTCAGCAGGGAGGTCTGCATCATCTTTAAAATGAGATAGCGCTCGGTGTTGCTGTCGTAGTCGAAGCCGTAGTCCAGCGCCGTGCGGTAGATTCCCTTCAGCAGCATTCCGAGGAACACCACGATATCGGGCAGCCCGATACCCAGCAGACCCAGCGCCACGCCCTCCGCCGCAGTAACAGCGAGATTGAGGCTCGAAGCCTTGTCCGCAGCCTTGCGCACCTGCTTCAGCTCTTTTCTGCCGCCTTTAAGCTGCACGGCATAGCTGCGTATCTTGTGGTCAGCCTGCACGTTCTCCTTGTTGTAGAGCTTCTCCACCACCGCCGTGCCCTTGCCGAAAACAGTGCCGAAACCCTTGCAGAATGCGGCTTCCA
>JAZSGG010000109.1:0-5380 GCA_045532595.1 Oscillospiraceae bacterium
AGGTCGTGGGTTCGAGTCCCATCCGGGTCGCCATATGCGGATTTAGCTCATCTGGTAGAGCGCCACCTTGCCAAGGTGGAGGTAGCGAGTTCGAGCCTCGTAATCCGCTCCAGATAAATTCGTCGTGGAAGTATTCACGGCGTTTTTTTTGCCCTTTTTTCGATATATTCTGATAAGCGGTATGCGATCAAGTATGCCGCTTATTGTTTATTCTTCTGTTATATACTTATTTTATATTGACATCGTGGGGATTTTGGGATATAATTATACTGTATCAATATATTCCAAATAATATGCAGATATTACATATATCACATCTTAACGGAGGAAAAAACAATGGCTGATTATAACAGAAGGCTTCCCGTATATCTCCTGCTGGATACCTCAGGCTCCATGGCAGGCGAACCTATAGAAGCTGTAAAGCAGGGCATCAAGGCGCTGGTATCCGAGCTCAAGGGCGATCCTCAGGCTCTTGAGACCGCCTGCCTTTCCGTTATCACTTTCGACAGCTCTGCAAGACAGATCACTCCGCTGACAGAGCTGATGCTCTTCAAAGAGCCGACACTGACTGCATCAGGTCCTACCGCCATGGGTGCGGCACTGAGAGTTCTCACTCAGTGCATCAGAGAGGAAGTGCGCACCTCCACCCCCACACAGAAGGGCGACTGGAAGCCGCTTGTATTCATCCTCACAGACGGCGCCCCCACCGATGACCTCGACGCAGGTATCGCAGAGCTTAACACCGTTGCTTCGGGCAATATCATTGCCTGTGCGGCAGGTGCAAATGCAAACACACTCACCCTGAAAAAGATCACCAACAACGTTCTGATGATGAACAACCTCACCGCAGGCGATATGGCTCAGTTCTTCGCATGGGTATCCGGCTCCATCAAGGCCTCCTCCAAGAGCATCGACGCAAAGCCGGGCGAGGCTGTGCAGCTTCCCCCTCCCCCTCAGGGCTTCGTTATCGTTCCCTGATAAGGTGGCAGTATGAATAACGACATCAGGACAGAGGAGCAGGCAACGCTCACCGACCGCGAGGTAATGGAGCATACCGCCTCCATCTGGAAATACAGACCTATCGCAGACAGCAGCGTTGAGCTGCACAGCGAATCCGAATGCGGAGCGATATCAGCAAAGTACGGCGATATCATAGGCGCAAGAGTGCGTGGCAAAAAGCACAAGCACGACGGCACCAACTGCGATGACTGGTATGAGATCGCATCCTCTGATGACTTCCTTATCGCTGTTGTATCGGACGGCGCAGGCTCCAGAATGCTTTCACGGATTGGTGCAAGAGTGTCCTGCCAGAGTGCAAAAGAATTTCTGCACAGTGAACTCACAAAGCTTCTGACAGACGAGCCGCAGATAAAAAAGGATCTCGCAGCTGAGCTTTCCTCGGCGGAATTCATGACAGCCTGCGGAAAGGTCGCGGCACTCATTCAGCAATCCGCCCGCAGCGCTTTTGACAGCGTAATAAAAGAACTGAAATCCATATATAATGATGAAAAGGTGATATCCTATCTCGGCAGGAATCCCGAGCTGCAGGATCTCTGCTGCACCTTCCTTGCCGCAGTGGTGATACCCCTGAGTGTGAACGGCAGGCGTGAGAATCTCATTGTTTCTGCACAGATAGGCGATGGCTGTATATGTGCCGTCAACACCAAAACCAAAGCTGATGACTGCCTGAGGCTTCTCGGAGTAGCAGACAGCGGCGCATTTTCAGGCGAGACCGAGTTTCTCTCCGAACGCACTGCGGACGTCTCCTCCATTGCAGGCAGAACACGAATCAGCCGTGGCGCTTCGGATATAGTGATGCTGATGTCAGACGGCGTTGCGGATGACTACTACCCCGCTGCCCCCATGATGAAGCGCCTGTATCTCGACCTCTGCCTTAACGGAGTGCTGCCGATGATCGGCATAATCCCCAAAAAGCAGGCACCTGCCCCGATTAGCTTCCCTGCCGTATCCGAGACAGCTGAAGCAGTGGAGCTTCAATATGCCAAACAGCTTCTCAGCGACAGCTGCGATATTGATGAACTCTGGAAAAGACGGGGCTCGCTCAAATGCCACTCACTGGACGCTTACGGAATAAGCCACGGCAAAACTCAGGAAGAACGCCTGAGAGTGTGGCTGGACAACTACAACGAGCGAGGCAGCTTCGACGACCGTACCCTCGTGATAATTCAACTGAACACAAAGGAATAAAGAAATGAACAGCGGTGAAAGACGCTACGCTATACTGGAAAGCGGCGAAAAGATCGAATATATCTACCGTGATAATCCTCCAAAGGGCGGCATGAAGCACACCTTCTTCACGCCCGACAGGAAATATGCGGTGCAGTTTTTCAATAATCCTAAGGATGCCATGAATCCTCAGATGCAGGATCGTATCAGAACTATTGTCGGAATATATAATCCCACCCGCTCGGAAAAGGCAGGCGGCGCTCTCGGAAATACCGAAAAGACCGCTGAATACTTCCGTCAGAAATTCTGCTGGCCTGTGGGAATAATCAAATATCCTCAGTTCGGCATAGTCTGCCCTACCTATCCTGCAAACTTCTTTTTCGGAGAGGGTGCTTCCGCAGCACTGAATCTCAGCGGAAGAGATAAAAAGAGCAACTGGTTCACAGGCAAGAACAGAAAATATCTGAACACTCATGAGCTGGGCGATTTCCGCATGATGCTGCGTACCGCTATAGGTCTTGCACGCTCGGTAAGGCGCCTGCATCAGGCAGGTCTTGCGCATTCCGATCTCTCCTGCAACAACGTGCTGATAGATCCACGCTCAGGCTCTTCTGTCGTGATCGATATAGATTCACTTGTAGTGCCGAACAAATATCCCCCCGAGGTCTGCGGCACCCGTGGATATATCGCTCCCGAGGTAATTGCAACGATGGGTCTGGATGTGAACGACCCTCGCCGCAGCCTTCCCAGCTCCCTTACCGATCTCCATGCTATGCCTGTGCTGATATATGAATATCTGTTCCTAAGGCATCCGCTGATAGGTCCCAAAATATACAGCACAGAATCCGCAGAGAAGGACGATTTCCTCGCAATGGGTCCTTCCGCTACTTTTATCGAAAATCCCGATGATACCAGCAACCGTCCCGCAGATCTGGATGTTACCATTCAGGCACTGTCAAAGGGACTGGAAAAGCTGTTTCTGCGTGCGTTTGTGGACGGCCTGCACGACCCCGAGCAGCGACCCACAGCAATGGAATGGGAATCTGAGCTTATCCGTGCCTGGAACAGCCTGCTCCCCTGCTCAAATCCCGAATGCACGAAAAAGTGGTTCATCCTCAGGGAGCATGACACGCCTGTCTGCCCGTTCTGCGGCACACGCTACAACGAGCCTGTCATCCGCATGGGGCTGAGAAGTCAGATGCGTGGCAAAAAGGGCTGCTACAGAAACAAGAGCGAGGTTTTCCTCTATGACAGGATGCCGCTTTTCGACTGGCACATCTATTCAAATGTCAACAATGATGAAAAGGCTTATCCCGATATGCGTGCATATATCTGCAAGCATGAAGGCAAATGGCTGCTTGTAAATGACAGCATAAGAGGTCTTATTTCCAATAACGGACGTCTTGTGCCAAAGGGAAATGCCGTTGAGATCAGGGACGGTGCGATCTTCCGCATGTCCTCAGACGATCACGGCATGATCGCCGAAATAAGCATTTCAAATGACGATCAAGCATAACAAACGGAGGTCAGCAGAATGGCTGAATCTATCAATGAAATACTCGCCCGTACTCCCACAGGCGGCACGGTAACGCTTCCGTCAGGAGAGTTCGAGGGTCCTGTATATATCACCAGACCGATGAATATCGTTGGCAGCAACACCACCATCTGGGTGAAACGTGGCAACGCTGTGGAGGTCTCGGCTTCGGGTGTGACACTGGAAAACATCCGTCTGGAACTCACCAACTGCAAAATGAACGATTTCGCCATTTCAGCGGCTCAGCCGATGGCATTGAATGATGTGGAGATATTCGGCGCATGCCGTGGCTTCGGTGCGGAGGATATCCGATTTGAAATACCCAGAACTATTGATCTCGGCAGATTTGCCGCCGACGAGACCAACACATACACCATGAGAATGACAGTCCCTACTGCAGCGGAGATATACTGTGCCACACCCGGACTCACCTTCTCCCCCACCCAGCTTCAGCCGGGAGATAATCAGGTCACTATTACAGCGAGCGGTTTCAGCACGATGTTCTACCTCTTTGCAGAGGTGCTTATAAAGTCAAGATTTATCAGGCGTATTTTTGTTATGGGAAAGCCCACCGCAGATATCGCTCCTATAAAAGAAACGACGCTCCCCTCGGGCGAATATGCTCCCACTTCGGGCGAATCAGCAGCTTCATTCCGTATAATGCCGCAGGATCTTGAGGATACGCCCACAGAGCTTATATCTCAGCCGAACGCACCTCAGGCGAACGCCCCGCTTCGGGATGTGCTTCCGCAGGATCTTCCTCTGCTTGAGATACGCAAGGGACAGCGCATTTCCCTTCTGCCGTACATGGGCAACAAATTCGATATTAATTTCTATTGCAGAAAGCCTGCGCGCCTCGAGATAGATCCGTACATCTTCCTGCTGGACGAAACCGGTCACTCCTTTGACAACAGATGTCTGGTGTTCTTCGGAAACAACTCATCCCGTGACGGCAGCGTGATATATCACCCCACAGACGGACATATCAGCATAGACCTTAACAAGATCGAGCAAAAGGTCAGCAAGGTGATGATAGTGTACTCGATATACGGTGCAAACGCAGGCATGAACTTTGCCTCCGTAGCAGCGCCTAATCTCAGGCTATCCTCCTATGGCAGAGACAGGATAATCTACAGCATATACAGCCTCGGCAATGCCCCCACCGTGATCGCATCGGAATTCTACCGCTACAACGGCGAGTGGAAGGTATCTGCGATAGGCTGGGGCTTTCAGGAAGGTCTTGCAAAGCTCTGCAACAATTACGGCATAAACACGAACTGATGAAAGGATCTACCTGAAATGGCAGGAAAATGCGAATTCAACAGATACACCGGCTACGATAACGCTGACGTTTTCCGCAGCTTCCTAATTGACAACTATATCTCGGTGAAAAAGCATGGCTTATTCTTTGGCAGCGCCATACCTGCAGCGACTATCGGAGAGATCTCCGCAGCAGAGGCATATACCACATCCGATTTCGAAAACGCTGAATCTGTTCAGCAGGGTCTGGACGCATGGCTGAAGCTGAAGCGCATTAAATGCAACAGCTCCGCTATAGCAGAGATCATAGTGAAGGCTGTGGAGCACTGCGGAGCAAACAAGCGCAACACATATTTCGTGCTGCTGTGCTGGCTGATAAAATATCTTGATATCCCTGCG
>JAZSGG010000093.1:0-15690 GCA_045532595.1 Oscillospiraceae bacterium
TGAAGAACAGCTTTACATGAGGTGCGTTTGTGGTAACCCGCACATCTATATCCTCGCCCTCGCTGAAATCCCAGTACGGGAAGATATGCACGAACGGCGACTGCTTGTAGTCTGTCCATTCGGCACGGAAAACATAAGCGCTGTCTTTCGCAAAGCCTGCGGTATCGTACTGTCCGAAATAGCTGTTCTTTGTGGAATAAGGAGTCGGCTCGCCGATGTAGTCAAATCCTGTCCAGATGAACTGACCCGCACAGAATTCCGCATCCCTGTCGGGAATGATGCATGCTTCGGTAGTCTTTGCGCCCCAGCCTGTTGCACAGTTTCCGAGAGAGGAACACTGCTCGTCGTCATCCGCCATAACAAAGGTGGACAGTGGGAAATGGTATATGCCACGGCTCTGAATTACCGAAGCGGTCTCGCTGCCGTATATCATCCAGTCAGGATGCTCAGCATGATGCTGCTCGTAAAGACGCTCTGCATAGTTATAGCCTGCAAGCTTCAGGATATCCGTGCACTTCTGGCCGTTTTCGGTCTGCATATAGTTGCAGCCCATGGTGACATATCCGTTGCATCTGTTATCATGACGGCGGACTCTGTTGAGGAGCATTGCGGTCACTTCCTGTGCTCTTTCACTGGTGCACACTTCAGGGATTTCATTGCCGATGCTCCAGCCGATGAGCGATGGATGGTTCCTGTCACGGCGCACCCAGGAAGCAATATCCCTGTCTATCCACTCGTTGAAGAAGCGGGCGTAATCATATGTGGTCTTTGCCACCTCCCACATATCAAAAGCTTCAGAGAGGATAAGGAAACCCATTTCATCCGCAAGCTCCATCAGCTCAACTGCGGGCATATTGTGACTGGTGCGGATAGCATTTATACCTATCTCCCTCAGCTTTTCCAGCTTGCGTCTGAGTGCAGTTCTGTTCACCGCCGCGCCGAGACATCCGAGATCATGATGCTCACAAGCGCCATGCAGCTTAACATGACTATCGTTCAGGAAAAAGCCCTTATCGGTAGTAAACTCCGCCTTTCTGAAGCCGAAGCGTGTTTCTTCGGAATCTATCACCCTGCCATGCTGTATCAGTTCTGTCCTGAGAGTATACAGCACAGGTGCGTCAACGCTCCACAGCGAAGGCTTTTCTACCTTTATATGGTCGTCATTCAGAGAATATGCACAGCCTTCACGCAGCACAGCTCCATCAATGCAGCTTTTATCGCAGGCACGGCAGGGTCTTTCGGTCTGCGCAACCTCGTTTCCGTCAAGAATAACAGTGTGACGAAGTGAAATACCGTTCAGCGCCATACCCTCGGGACGCTCCACCTCGGTGGTGATCGTCATATCACCATACATATCGGCGCTGATGTAGATCCCGTCAGGCACGATCCTTGTTTTGGGATATGACTTCAAATAAACAGGGCGGAAGATGCCTGCGCCTGAGTACCACCTTGTATTTGGCTCATGATGATCCACCTTGACTGCTATCAGGTTTTCGCCCTCGTGCAGCAGATGGGATATCACTATCTCGAATGTGGAATAGCCGTACTTCCATTCGCCTGCCAGCTTGTTGTTGACATACACCTTTGTATCCATGTATACACCCTCGAAACGCAGGGCGATCATATTGTCATCGGGAGTGTGATCAAACTTTCTTCTGTACCAACCTGTTGAAGTTTCGTAAAGGGCTTTTGTGTTGTGGATAAGCCAGTCGTGCGGGATATCTGTACGTTTCCAGGAAAGCGCATCAGAATATTCTGTACCGAACGGAGTTTTCACAAACTCCCAGTTATCACAGAAAAGTGTTGTAATACTCATAATAATCTCCTTTATATTTCAGCTTTTATTAAGTCGCCTGTATTCGGTTGGCGTAACGCTTTCATATTTGCGGAATACTGTGCAGAAGTATCCTGTATCAGAAAAACCTGACTGCTCTGCAACATCAGCTACAGACAACTCGGTCTCAGCAAGAAGACGCTTTGCCTCCATAAGACGGCGGTATACGATATATTCACTCGGGCGCAGATTCATTGTCTGCTTGAATATCCTGCAAAGATACTGCTGCGAAACTCCTGATATATCCGCTAGTGCAGATACAGGCAGATCATTTCTGTAGTTTTCATCAATGTAATTCAGTGCAGGCATCAGTATGCTGCTTTTGTCTGTTCCGTTCTGAAGCTGACCCGATATCATTATACTTCTGAAGCCCATAAGATACTGATATACCAGCCCTGCACATGTATAATTTCCACAGATTTTGTCCGTTTTCAGTGCAACGAACATTTTATCGTAAAGCCTGAGCATACTGCTGTTTTCCGACGACCTTATGACCATAGGTCTGTTTATTCCGAAATCCTTAAGCATACCATTACAGGCATGCCCGTCGAACACCACCCAACGCATATCCCACTTTTCTCCGCAGGGTGCATAGCCATGTGGATAATAAGCAGGAACAAATACAAAACAGCCTGCGCTGATGGTGACCCTGACATCATCATACCATATAACGCCGCTGCCCGAAGCACAGTAAAAGATCTGATGCCACAGATAGCCGTTAGTGCGCTCGAAAGCATTCTGATATTCAGTGCCGCCTATTCCTGTAAGATATATCGGCAAGTGCTTTACCTGCTCGATATATGGATAGGTATACTGGTTTATCTTTACCGCCATTGTCACCCCTCCTTGCAGTAATTATATAGCCAACGATTACGCCTGTCAATGGTTTTTTCAAAATTTCGAATCTGCAAATATGACGATTGGCTTTATGATAAGGGATTGGCGAAATATGATTTTGTTTTTTGAAACTATCTGTTTGTGTAATTTGTTTTGACGGTAAGCACAATCTCTCGAACTGATTCTGCATTGAACACACAGCAGAAGCCTCTTTTCTGACCCTTGCATGAAGCAATTGCGTATTCAAAACAATGTTTCGCTCGGTCACACTTTGGTCACACATAGGTTTACGGACTACGTTTTACGAACGAATTTATAAAAACACTCATAATCAAAAACGGCTCTGTTATGCGATCTTTCATCGTCACGACAGAGCCGTTCCCTGAGTTACATTTCTACGAACCAAGGGGTCAGGGTTTCGAATCCCTTCTGGCGTGCCATGAAAATCCGCTTAACCATCAGGGTTGAGCGGTTTTTCGTTTATACACGTCAATCATAGGTTTAAGCAAAGACCTCTTTATGATATAACTACTCGTATTATCAAATATGCAATTTTACTATTGACTTTTTCAAAAGGCTGGTGTATAATAAAAGAACAATTTAACAGACGGGAGCTTGTGTTACAGGCTGAGAGGGAGATGTGATCTCCGACCGATAACCTGATTTGGATAATGCCAACGTAGGGATGACTGTGACAGCGCTGACGCTGACACGTCAGTGCAGATAATATATGCACAATTGGAGCTATCGAGATCGGTAGCTCCTTTTTTTGTTGCAAAAAGGAGGTACATCATGTACAAAACGCAAATGGAAGCGGCTAGGAAGGGCATCGTCACGAAGGAGATGGAGGCGGTTGCAAAAAAGGAATACCGCACCCCCAAAGAGATACGTGAGTTCGTCGCAAAAGGACAGGTAGTTATCTGCGCGAACAGGCTGCACAAGTGCATTGAGCCGAACGGCGTAGGCTCTATGCTTCGCACGAAGATCAATGTAAATCTCGGCGTTTCGAGGGACTGCAAGGACTACGACATCGAAATGGAAAAGGTCATGGCGGCGGTGGATATGGGAGCAGAAGCGATCATGGACCTGTCGTCCCACGGAAACACTCAGCCTTTCAGACAGAAGCTTGTCAGGGAGTGTCCTGCAATGATAGGCACTGTTCCCGTTTATGACAGCGTTATCCACTATCAGCGTGACCTTGCAACGCTCACGGCAAAGGATTTCATAGACGTTGTAAGGCTCCACGCAGAGGACGGAGTAGACTTTGTTACGCTCCACTGCGGAATTACACGCAAGACTATCCAGCAGATAAAGCAGCACAAGCGCAAGATGAACATCGTATCCCGTGGCGGCTCGCTGGTGTTTGCATGGATGAGTATGACGGGCAATGAAAACCCATTCTACGAATATTATGACGAGATACTGGACATCTGCCGTGAGTATGATGTGACCATCTCCCTCGGTGACGCCTGCCGTCCCGGCTGTCTTGCCGACGCAAGCGATGTATGCCAGATAGAGGAGCTGGTGCGCCTCGGCGAGCTGACAAAAAGAGCGTGGGCAAGGGACGTTCAGGTGATGATAGAGGGTCCCGGACACATGCCTCTTGACCAGATAGCCGCAAACATGAAGATACAGCAGACGATCTGCATGGGTGCGCCGTTTTATGTTCTGGGTCCACTGGTTACGGATATCGCCCCGGGCTATGACCACATAACTTCTGCTATCGGCGGAGCAGTTGCGGCGATGAACGGTGCGGCATTCCTCTGCTATGTGACCCCTGCGGAGCATCTTGCACTCCCGAATGTGGAGGACGTAAAGCAAGGCATTATCGCATCTAAAATAGCCGCTCACGCCGCTGATATTGCAAAGCACATCCCTCATGCAATGGATATCGACAACGAGATGGCTGACGCTCGCAGAACATTCGACTGGGACAAGCAGTGGGAATGCTCCATAGACCCTGAAACCGCAAAAAAGATCCGTGACGACAGAAAGCCTGAGATCGAAGAAAGCTGCTCGATGTGCGGTAAATTCTGCGCTGTAAGAAGTATGAACAAAGCGCTCGAAGGCGAGTATATCGACATTTTGTGAGGTGCATGATGGTTAAGATAAACGGAGAAGAAATTGAAAACATCAATGGCATAACAGTTGCCGAATATCTGTCATCAAGCGGTTACGACACAAAGCGTGTTGCAGTGGAGCTTAACGGAGATATCCTGCCGAAGGCTCAGTACGACAGCACAGCTCTTCAGGACGGCGACAGTGTTGAGGTCGTGAGCTTTGTCGGGGGCGGCTGATATGACGGAGCAAGAATGGCTGAATATATTGAAACAGCGCCACGGTGGGGAGCTGCAAAGAAGATTTTCAGCGGCTTCTGTGGCGGTGTGCGGACTTGGTGGTCTAGGCTCGAATGTGGCGATATCGCTTGCAAGAGCAGGTATCGGCAGGCTTCACCTCATCGACTTTGACAGGGTGGATATCTCGAATCTGCACCGTCAGCAGTACGCCGTTTCACAGCTCGGAATGTACAAGACCGATGCTATGAAGCAGATACTTTCCGAGATCAACCCATACTGCGAGGTAGTAACGGACACAGTACGGCTGAACGATGAAAACCTCTCGCTTATCGCTGATTGCAACATCGTCTGCGAGTGCTTTGACAATGCGGAGTGCAAGGCGATGCTCGTGAACGGAGCTTCGGAGCGCTACCCCGACAAGTACATAGTTGCAGCATCGGGAATGTCGGGGCTTCACACAGGCAATACGATACAGACGAAAAGGCTTGGCAGGCGGCTGTACATCTGCGGTGACGGAATGAACGACGTATCGGAGGACGGAACGCTTTTTGCTCCTCGTGTAATGCTCTGCGCAGCACATCAGGCGAACACAGTCCTGCGTATCATCGCAGGAGAATTTGAAGTATAAGGAGAACAGAAATGAATAATGATAAACTTATTTTAGGCGGACATGAGTTCAACTCCCGCTTTATCCTCGGCTCGGGAAAATATTCCCTCAACCTCATCGAAGCGGCGGTGCGTGATGCGGGCGCAGAGATCATCACCCTTGCAGTGCGCCGTGCCAATACTAAGGAGCAGGAGAACATCCTCGACTACATACCAAAGGGAGTGACGCTCCTTCCGAACACCTCAGGCGCAAGAACAGCGGAGGAGGCTGTTCGCATTGCAAGGCTCGCAAGAGAGATAGGCTGCGGCGACTTCGTGAAGATAGAAATTATGAAGGACAGCAAATATCTTCTCCCCGACAACAACGAAACTATCAAGGCAACTGAAATTCTCGCAAAAGAGGGCTTTGTGGTGCTCCCGTATATGTACCCCGACCTGTATGCTGCCCGTGATTTAGTCAACGCAGGTGCAGCGGCTGTAATGCCGCTGGCGGCGCCTATCGGCTCAAACAAGGGACTTGCCACAAGGGAGTTCATTCAGATACTCGTTGACGAGATAGACCTGCCCGTTATCGTTGACGCAGGTATCGGCAGACCCTCACAGGCTTGCGAGGCTATGGAGATGGGAGCGGCAGCAATTATGGCGAACACCGCCCTTGCAACGGCAGGCGACCTGCCTATGATGGCGGCGGCTTTTAAGAATGCTGTCGAGGCAGGCAGAAAAGCGTACCTCTCAGGTCTCGGACGAGTGCTGACGAGGGGTGCTTCCGCCTCCGACCCGCTGACAGGATTTCTCCACGATTGAGGTGCATGATGGATAACAGATTTTTTGTTGACGGCGAGCATCTTTCTCCCTCTGCCCTTGAAAAGAAGCACCGCCTTGAGACCGACCCCACAAGCCGCACCGACCACATGAAATATATGGACGGAATGGAGCGCATAAGCTCCGATATTATGGACAAGGTGCTGTCCGAAATGAACAGCTACGACTATTCCCGCTACACTGCAAAGGATGTAAGGTTGGCGCTGGAGCATGAGACCTGCACCATTGAAGATTTCAAGGCGCTTCTCTCCCCTGCCGCAGAGCCGTTTTTAGAGCAGATGGCACAGCGAGCAAGACTTGAAACATCTAAACATTTCGGCAATACGGTGTATATGTTCACGCCGCTGTATATTGCGAATTACTGCGAGAATTACTGCGTTTACTGCGGCTTCAACTGCTACAACGATATCAACCGCATGAAGCTGAATATGGAGCAGATAGAGCGTGAGATGAAGATAATCTCCGACAGCGGAATGGAAGAGATACTCATTCTCACAGGCGAAAGCAGAGCGCAGAGTGATATTCAGTATATCGGAGAAGCCTGCAAGCTTGCAAGAAAATACTTCCGCATGGTTGGGCTGGAGATATATCCCGTCAACACCGAGGAGTACAAATATCTCCACGAGTGCGGTGCGGATTATGTGACGGTGTTTCAGGAGACCTACGACAGCGACCGCTATTCCGAATTACATCTTCTCGGTCACAAGCGTGTCTATCCCTACCGCTTCGAGGCGCAGGAGCGTGCGCTTATGGGCGGTATGAGGGGAGTTGCGTTCTCTGCGCTGTTAGGCTTGTCCGACTTCCGCAAGGACGCTCTTGCAAGCGCCTTGCACGTCTACTTTCTGCAAAGAAAGTACCCTCATGCGGAGATGTCGCTATCCTGCCCTCGGCTTCGCCCCATCATCAACAACGACAGGATAGACCCTCTTGATGTGCACGAAACTCAGCTTTGTCAGATACTCTGCGCTTATCGGATTTTCCTGCCCTTTGTGGGAATCACAGTGTCATCAAGGGAGAGCGAATCTTTCCGAAACGGCATCGTGAAGATAGCCGCAACAAAGGTCTCCGCAGGAGTTTCCACAGGCATAGGCGACCATGAGAGCAAATACAACGGCACTGATACCGATGAAACGGCAGGCGACGAACAATTCGAGATAAACGATGGCAGAAGCCTTGATGTGATGTATAAGGACATCGCCGCCGAGGGCTTACAGCCTGTGCTGAACGATTATATCTATATGTGAGGTGCGTATGAAAAAGCTTGATACAACGATGTATTTTATTACAGACAGCACATTCTGCGGCGAGGAAGAATTTCTCCGCCGTGTTGAGGAAGCCTGCAAGGGCGGTGTGACGCTCGTCCAGCTTCGTGAAAAGGAGCGCACCACAAGGGAGTACCTCGCCCTTGCTGAAAAGGTGCATGAGATAACACAGCGGTATGATATTCCGCTTATCATTGATGACAGAGTGGATATTGCTCTTGCCGTAAATGCCGAGGGCGTTCATGTGGGGCAGTCGGATATGCCTGTCGCCGTTGCCCGCAGACTTATGGGCGATAGCAAGATCGTAGGCGCAACGGCAAAGACAGTGCCGCAGGCTCTTGAGGCATACGAGCAGGGCGCTGATTACCTCGGGGTAGGTGCTATTTATCCGACTACCACGAAGGTGAAAACAGTGCTTACAAGCGTCGATACACTTAAAGAGATAGTCAAAGCTGTGCCGATAAAGGTCAACGCCATCGGAGGTCTGAACAAGGAGAATATTCACGTTCTGAAAGGAAGTGGGATTGCCGGCATCTGCGCTGTTTCGGCAATCATGAAAGCAGACGACCCGAAAACTGCCGCCGAGGAATTAAGGGAGGCTTTTGATGAGTTGCAGAAAGATTAACACCGCCCTCACAATAGCAGGAAGCGACTCGAGCGGCGGTGCAGGAATACAGGCAGACCTCAAAACGATGCTTGCAAACGGGGTTTACGGAATGAGCGCAATAACCGCCCTCACTGCGCAGAATACGATGGGAGTTGCGGCCATCTCAGATGTCACGCCTGAATTTCTCGGACAGCAGATAGACGCTGTATTCACCGATATTTTCCCCGATGCGGTGAAGATAGGTATGACGGCAAATGCACAGCTTATTGAAATGATTGCAGATAGACTCAGCTTTTACAGAGCGAGCAACATAGTTGTTGACCCCGTGATGATCGCCACAAGCGGAGCAAGGCTCATATCCGAGGACGCTGTTGAGATGCTCAAAAGCAAGCTTCTCCCGATAGCAGATATCGTAACGCCGAATATCCCCGAAGCCGAGGTGCTGTCGGGAATGAAGATATCCGACAAAGCGGATATGGAGCAGGCGGCAAGGCTCATCGCTGACAAATACAGCTGTGCGGTGCTTCTGAAAGGCGGTCACAGCATAAACGATGCAAACGACCTGCTCTGTGAAGGCGGTGAAATGACTTGGTTCAGCGGCAGGCGCATCGACAATCCGAACACTCACGGAACAGGCTGTACGCTGTCCTCTGCGATAGCTTCAAACCTCGCAAAGGGGCATGACCTCAGGACCTCCGTAACTCTCGCAAAGGAGTATATCTCGGGTGCGCTTTCGGCCATGCTTGACCTCGGCAAGGGCAGCGGTCCGCTTGACCATGGCTTTAATTTAGGGAGTACTATTGTAAGAAACAACAAAGACAAACACAACTAAACGGCTGTTCGGTCGGGCTGTAATTTGGTCACACTTTGGCCACACCTGAGTTTTCGGACACGTTTTACGGACGATTTTTCACAGCACAATCACAACACGAAACGGCTCTGTTATGCGATTTTTCATCGTCACAACAGAGCCGTTCCCTGAGTTACATTTCTACGAACCAAGGGGGCAGGGGTTCGAATCCCTTCTGGCGTGCCACATAGATTAAAAAGCCATTCCGTTTTTGTACTTTGGAGCCTGTATTTATAGCACGGCAATTATGCAATACGCACAAAATATTTTGATATACGAAACTGATATTTGATTTGAAAGAAAAAATTGTTTTAAAAATGAGGAAAAATATGCCGTTTCTTGTGTCTTCACTCAATAATTGTGCTATAATGTATAAGTAAAACTATATCCTAGAAATCACCAAAGGAGGAAACCATGACAAAAGCAAAAACTAACAGACTGCTGTTGTTGGGAGTGCTGCTTATCGCGCTGCTGACGATGGCGATGGGCTTTGGCATTTCGGCGAATGCCGAGGGCGAGCCCGAGATCTATTGGACGTTAGTCGTAGACACGAACGGCGAACAACTGGGCACTCTGGAGATAGGCTGCACAGGCGCTGCGCCCCAGCGCGGCTTGCACTTTTCGACCACAGATAATGAGCTGATCATCCAGACCGTCGGCCAGCTGTATCTCAGGGGCAGCGCTGATGAGATCGAAAGGCTCAGCCTTAATTCGGTAACTGCAGCAGATATCACACTGATGGACTGTGGATTAGCGAATGCCGTTATGAGCCTGAATGCGAGCACGGAGTATGATATCAAGCTCCGTCTTGCTGAGGGCACGACCAACTACTTGCACAGCATCGCAAAGGCCGATAGTAACGGTTCGCTGACCATAAGCGGCAAGGGTATGCTCTCCTTAGCGAGGATCTACGGCGATCCGCTTACAAATGTGACATTTGACGGATGTGTCGTTACCGTTGACGCAACGACAGTCGGTGGATCTACCGCGGTGCCAGCTATCGGTTGCGATGAGTATTACTCACCCGAGGAAATCAATGATCACGTATATAATATCGTTATCAAAAACGGCGCCTCTGTCAAAGCAACAGGTAATACATACGAAGATTATATGTTCGGGTATATCTACGGTGCGGCTATAGGCGGCAGCGGAGCTATCATTTATGACGAAGATGCATATAAGGTTAACGGCTCCGCGGCTACTGTCTATAACGAAGAGGGACAGCCCGTCGTACTGATGGAGATCGAAAACCCCACCGAGGCAGACGTCCGCATCGACGGTTTTGACGTTTTCGACAAGCACGGCGATGAGCAGAAGATCTACGCATACGTCACAGCTGAAGATCACATTGTAGATCTCGGCGACACTGTTGTTTATTTCACATACGGGAACGGCAGGTTCGATAATTACATACATGGCACACAGTTCATTGTCAGCGCAACAAACAGCGGTGAAACGCTGGTATACGGCGATGACTACACCTACACTGAAGACGACGGAGTTCTGACCATCATGTCGGACAAGGCGATAACGATAGCCAACGCAGACGACGTTGAAGTGTCAAACCACCGTATACATGTAAATTACGGCGTTGAGGCAGACATCACGCTGAACGGCGTTAATATCGATGTTTCCTCAAAAAACGATACAGGTGCATTCGTCATCTACGACAACAGCACGGGCGATGTTACTGTCACCCTTGCAGACGGCTCGGTGAATGTTCTTAAGAGCGGCATTAACTGTGCAGGTCTGCAGAAGAACAGCACAGGCGAAGACATCGGAATGCTGACTATCTGCGGCACAGGCTCTCTTTTGGCACAGGGCGGCATCAGCGGCGCAGGCATAGGCGGCGGAAATTATAGCACAGCCACAAATATTACAATAACAGATAAAGCTGTCGTTACAGCAACAGGCGGTGCGGGCGGCGCAGGTATCGGCGGCGGATATAATGGCTCACTTGATAATATCATCATCAGCAGCGGCGGCTCTGTGAATGCTATAGGTTCAACGTATAGCGATGCTCATTACGGCGATTATCTTACTCCTGCCATTGGTAGCGGAATTCAGACTGGTGACTATGTCCTTGAAGACGGCCCCCCTGTCACACCCACCCTTGCAGACGGCACCACACCCGTATATCTGCTTGAGATAGACAACCCGAACGGCGAAGACATCGTGATCGACGGTGTTGACTACCCCGACAGTCACGGCAGCGAGACAAAGATCTACGCATACGTCACAGCAGAGAACCACACTGTAAAGGTCGGCAACACGTCCACAGTATACGAATACAATAATGGTTCGTTCATAGAGTTCGTACATGGAAAACAGTTCAGCGTCAGCGCGACAAACAGCGGCGAAACGCTGGTGTACGGCGAGGACTACACCTACTCTCAGAGGACTAAAGTGCTGACCATCCTTTCCGGCAAGGCTATAACTATCGCTAATGCAGACGGCGTTTACGAGGCAGATGACCACATAAATGTAGCGAAAAACGTTAATGCAGACATCACGCTTGCAGGAGTTTATATTAACGTAAGCAGCGGTGCGGCATTCGCTATAGAAGGCTACGGCACAGGCAATGTTACTGTCACCCCTGCAAAAGGCTCGGTGAATATTCTGCAGAGCGGCGAAGATTTTGCAGGTATTAATAAGAACGACGACGAGAGCACGCTGACCATCACAGGCGAAGGCTCTCTTACCGCGCAGGGCGGCGCATACGCCCCAGGTATCGGTGCTGGAGAAGCCACTTCAAATATCACCATCAAGGGCGGCAATATCACAGCGACAGGCGGTGATGGCGGCGCAGGTATCGGCGGCGGATATAATGGCTCATCAAGAAATATAACGATAACAGGCACTGCTGTCGTTACTGCAACGGGCTATGGCGGCGCTGCAGGTATCGGCGGCGGATATAATGGCACTCTTGAAGATATCTTCATCACAGGCGGCTCTGTAAAGGCTGCAGGCGGTATATATGTTGACGAATATTACGGTAATGCTAAGGGAGTACCTATTGGCGGCGGTGTGTCCACCGATGTCGAGTCCCTACTGAATGGTAAGCCTGTCACACCCACCCTTGCAGACGGCACCACACCCGTATATCTGCTTGAGATATCCAACCCGAACGGCGAGGACATCGTGATCGACGGCGTTGACTACCCCGACAGTCACGGCAGCGAGACAAAGATCTACGCATACGTCACAGGCACTTTACACACCGTAAAGGTCGGCGACACATCCACAGTATACGAATACTATAATGGTTCGTTCATAGAGTTCGTACATGGAACACAGTTCAGCGTCAGCGCAACAAACAGCGGCGAAACGCTGGTACACGGCGTTGATTACACCTACTCTCAGAGGACTAAAGTGCTGAACATCCTTTCCGACAAGGCTATAACTATCGCTAATGCAGACGACGTTGACGAGGCAGATGACCGCATATTCGTAGCGGACGGCGTTGACGCAGACATCACGCTTGCAGGAGTCAATATCAGTGCAAGCAACGATGCGGCATTCGCAATAGCAGACAACAGCACGGGCGACGTTACTCTTACCCTTGCGGACGGCTCGGTGAACACTCTGAAAAGCGCCAATTACTATGCAGGTCTGCAGAAGAACGGCGCAGACGAAAACGTCGGAACTCTGACTATCCGCGGCACAGGCTATCTTACCGCGCAGGGCGGCAGTAACGGCGCAGGCATAGGCGGCGGATATGAAGGTTCAGCAAATATTACAATAACAGATAATGTTGTCGTTACAGCAACAGGCGGCAAATATGGCGCAGGCATAGGCGGCGGATATGAGGGTTCAGCCACAGATATTACAATATCAGATAAAGCTGTCGTTACAGCAACAGGCGGTGATGGCGGCGCAGGTATCGGCAGCGGATCCGGTGGCTCAGTTGATGATATCTACATCAGCGGCGGCTCTGTTAAGGCTGTAGGTTCAACAATTGACGGAGCTTATGCCCCTGCCATCGGTAGCGGCGTGACGAGTGAAGATGGTTACTTTTACGACGGCGCGTCTGTCATACCCAGACTTGCAGACGGCAGAACACTCGGATATCTGTTCGAGATATCCAACCCGAACGGCGAGGACATCGTGATCGACGGCGTTGACTTCCCCGACAAGCACGGCGACGAGACAAAGATCTACGCATACGTCACAAGCACTTTCCACACTGTAAAGGTTGGCGACACATCCACAGTATACGAATACTATAATGGTGCGTTCACAGAGATGGTGCATGGCACAGATCTCAGCGTCAGCGCAACAAACAGCGGCGAAACGCTGGAACACGGCGTTGATTACACCTATTCTTCCGCAACAGGCATTCTGACTGTACTTACCGACAAGGCTATAACTATCGCTAACGCAGACGGCGTTGACGAGACAGATGACCGCATATTCGTAGCGGACGGCGTTGACGCAGACATCACGCTTGCAGGAGTCAATATCAGTGCAAGCGACAATGCGGCATTCGCAATAGCAAACAACAGCACGGGCGACGTTACTCTTACCCTTGCGGACGGCTCGGTGAACACTCTGAAAGGCGCCAATAACTATGCAGGTCTGCAGAAGAACGGCGCAGACGAAAACGTCGGAACGCTGACTATCCGCGGCACAGGCTCTCTTTCTGCACAGGGCGGCATCGACAGCGCAGGCATAGGCGGCGGAAATAAGAGTTCCACCGGAAATATAACGATAAGCGGTGGAGTTGTCATCACAGCAACAGGCGGCGATATAGCCGCAGGCATAGGCGGCGGATATGGAGGTTCAGCCGAAGATATCACAATTACAGATAACGCTGTCGTTACAGCAACAGGCGGCGCAGGTATCGGTGGCGGAAAAAGAGGTTCAGCCACAGATATTAAAATAACAGATAAAGCTGTCGTAACAGCATCAGGCAAAGACGGCGGCGCAGGTATCGGTGGCGGTGTTGACGGCACGCTTGAAGATATTATCATCAATGGCGGCTCTGTAAATGCGATCGGTTCATATTATTATGAAGAAACTGTTGGCGGGGCAGACGGTGCAAATATCGGTGGCGGTGTGATACTTCCTCCAGATCCGTATTCCGAACCTGAAGAAGGCGCTCCTGTTACCCCCACACTTGAAGACGGCACAACACCCGTATATCTGTTCGAGATAGACAACCCGGACGGCGCAGACATCTCCATCGACGGCGTTGACTTCCCCGACAAGCACGGCGACGAGAAAAAGATCTACGCATACGTCACAGGTAAAAACCATATCGTAAAGTTCAACGATACCTTAAATCTATATGTATTCAGCGATGGCAGTTTCGACTTTATAGGTGAGCTTAAGACTCCGACACTGAAAGATCCCACAACTACAGGTAAGTCTGTCGGATTGTCATGGAACGACTTAGGTGATACGGTAAGCTATGAGGTCTACCGCTCTGCTACAGGCTCTAACTTTGTTAAGATAGCTACGGCAGACGGAACTGCCTATACCGATACCACTGTGGTTGCAGGCAACAGATACTACTATCAGATCAGGGCTTACTACAGCGAATACGATGTATACGTCGTATCCGATATCGAAAGAGTTACTGTTCTCGATGCTCCCGTTATCACAAAAGTGACCTACGGCGACGGCACTGTAACTCTTACATGGAACAAGGTTGCAGGCGCGGATCATTATTCGGTACTTCTTATTGATTCGCTCGCTTTCGATGGTCTGAAATCTGTTGGAAACACCGCCGAAACAACGATCACTCTCAACGATCTGCCCGAGAATAAATATCTGATCGTATTTGCCATGGACACCGAAACAAACGGCAGCAGCGAATTCTCCGAGGCTGTACCTACAACACCTGATGCAAAGCCTACCAACGTAAAGGCTGTTGCAGGAAACAAGCAGGTAACTCTTACATGGGATAAGGTGGACGGCGCGACCAAATACCGCATCCGCAGAAACGACGGCACAGGCTGGGTAAACTATATGGATGTTACAACAAACAGCTTTACAGATACAAATGTAACATTCAACACAACATACAGGTATGTTGTCTACGCATATATTAACGGCGCATGGGCTGATGCCTCCGCAGTAGTATCCGCAACTCCTGTTATCCCCACAGCCCAGAATGTGAAGGCAGTTGCAGGCAACGGACAGGTGACACTTACCTGGGACGCAGTTGAAGGTGCGACCAAATACCGCATCCGCAGAAACGACGGCACAGGCTGGGTAAGCTATATGGATGTTACAACAAATAGCTATACAGACGCAGGTGTTACTAACGGCACCACATATAAGTATGCAATATATGCTTATGCAAAGGGCGCATGGGGCGAGGCTTCCTCTATCGCAACTGTTACCGTAAAGCCCGCAGTGGCTGAGAATGTTTCTGCTACTGTTACAAGCAACGGTGTACTTATCGAGTGGGATGAGGTAGCAGGCGCAGAGCTTTACCGCATCCGCAGGAATGACGGCAGTGGTTGGGCAAACTACAATGATCTCACCGATACGTCTTATATCGATGAAGCGGTAACATCAGGCAAGAGCTATCGTTACGCAGTGTATACAAAGGTAAACGGCGCATG